>JBJHCD010000178.1:1077-8771 GCA_050485845.1 Pirellulaceae bacterium
CAATCTTGCACTCGGACAGCATGAACGTGTTGCTCGTTCCGTCGGTGATCGATGAGAAGGTCAACTGGGTGCGGGTGGCGTTACCGAAGATACCGCGGCATTCCCACCAATCCCAATGATACCAGTAGTCACCTCGATTGCAGTGATAGCTGGTGGGTGCCTTGAGGTTATTTCCTGGGAGTGAAATCATCCGGCTGGCTTGATCGGATGGGCAGATAATGGTGGGAATCCGAGTACGCATGATTTGGGTGGGATTCCAGGGGCGCTCAATTCCGATGTGAGTTGCCAGAAGCTGGTCGTAGATGGCTCCCTGTTCAAAGAAAGGTAGCAAGACGGTGATGAAGCTCCACCGATCTCGTCCGTCCTGCATGCGATCCCAGGGTGCGGGTGAATTGGCATTCGGGTTCAGGAACTCCAATTGGTGTGAAGCACCGGGAAGTCGATTGTGGATGTCATGAAAATTGTGGGTTGCCAAGCCGATCTGTCGCATGTTGTTATTGCATTGCGACCGCCGAGCGGCTTCCCGGGCGGCTTGCACCGCCGGCAAGAGTAACGCGACAAGGACCCCAATAATTGCGATCACCACTAACAGTTCCACCAGCGTGAAACCCCGTCTCGTAAAACGCGACATAAGTGCAACTCCTCTCGAACCACAAAAAACAACGGGTACAGAAGAACACAAAGTGAGCGATCCGGGGGGCAAATCGCTGAACGGCCACCGAGCGAAAATAGGCTCGGCGGCTCAACTCATTCCATGCGCATTCGTCTCCTTGCATGAGAGTTCCAAGAGACAGCATAAGCCAGAGCGTCTCGCTCGATGACACGGCGCTGGAAGGCCATCCCGAGCAGGACTATCATCCCGGTACCGGATGGCGTCACCGCTTGCAGCAGCAACATGCAACATAACTCACCCCCAAGTTATGTCCGACCCAAGCAAGCCAAGACCGTTTCCGTGCCGAGCGAACTTAGAGTGCCTGGATTGGCTCCTCGGTCAACTCGAACACGAAACATCTGTCAAAGCAACAGACGACGGCAGAGACCTACCAATTATGGAGACCCACCGACCATCGCGACGCGTCATAAGGACGCATCCGACAAACCGTGGGAAAAACCGCAAGAAGAGCAAACTGAAGAGAAATTCAAACGGACGATGGTGAGAGTCCATCACCACAAGGGGGATACTAGCAGGATGCCACATCCCATGCAAGTATTTTGTCGGAAAAAAACAAAAAAAACGTGGTGGACGGAAGGAATCGATCCCTTCGGTCCACCACGCTAGAAATTAAGCCCACCTTCAGGCGACTGGTTGTCGGTTCGGGAACGGGCTAGGCGTGATTGACGGATGGCACCCGTGGAATCACTGGGTTCACGCCGGCCCGGTTGCCCCGTTCACGACAGCCAACCGTCCCCGAGGCCCATGCGGTTTATTGTGGAATACTGACCACTTCGTTCCCGGCGGAGGAGCCGAGGGCTCCCCAGATGCCGCGGAGTGACGGGCCCTTGTAGTCCTGCGGACGTCCAGGATCCACGGCGAAGTCACGTTCAGTGAGAATCGGATTTCCTGCGTCGATCGTTTCACTAATGAAACGGACCGAGGCATCCGCCATCGTCACGTTCACGCCGCCGGGATGGAAGCTACCGGCCGTAACCAGGGCAAAGGCCTCGCCACTATTTCCTCCGTGCGGTCCGTTGGGTGGGAGAATTGGGTGCCACTGGGTGTAGATCGAGTGGGCGTCGGCCCACCGCCAGCCAACCAGCCAGTCGGGACCTTGAACGTCACCGATCATCAAGTTTCCTGGGCCGACTCGAGCGGTCACGAGGCTGGGGGGATCTCCCCAGTTCGCATACCCGACATTGGTCGCAATCGACTCGCCAACTCGGCGGCTGCCGACCACGCCGATCTTGCATTCCGAGAGCAAGAAGGTATTGCTGGTGCCATCGGTGATCGACGACATCGTCATGACGACATGCGCCCCGTTTCCAAAGATCCCTCGGCATTCGTGCCAGTCCCAGTTCAGCCAATAGTCGCCTCGATTGCAGTGATAGCTGGTCGGCGATTTGAGATTATTCCCGGGAAGGGAGATCATCCGGCTGGACGGGTCCGACGGACACATGATCGTGGGAATACGGGTCCGGATCAGGTTGGTCGGATTCCAAGGAAACTCAGCACCAATATGCGTCTGCATCAACTGGTCGTATATCGGTCCCTGCTCGAAAAAGGGGAGCAGCACGGTCAGGTAGCTCCAGCGGTCCCGTCCATCCTGGAACCGTTCCGCGGGTGCCTGACTTTGAACGTTCGGATTGGCGAAATCCAATTGATGCGAGGCGGCGGGAAAGCGGTTGTGCACATCATGGAAATTGTGAGTGGCCAAGCTAAGTTGGCGGAGGTTGTTGTTGCACTGGGACCGTCGGGCCGCCTCGCGAGCTGCCTGTACGGCCGGGAGAAGCAACGCGACCAGAACGCCGATGATGGCGATGACCACGAGCAATTCGACCAGTGTAAACCCCGGTCTGGAACGACGCATCATGTACCTCTCAAAACATTGAAGAAAAACAAACAAAAATAAATCATTCCCACTCAACGCGAGGTTGGGAAGGAGCCTGAATCACCCCCACCATGCGACTCGGGAAATAAGAAATAAACCAATCTCCGCCATGGGACCCGGCTTGAGCCGGGACCCCATGAGCCGTATGGACCTCTAGCGACGGCTCGACCGCAAGCCGGCACTTTCGAGTTCAAGGTCAGTCCGAAGTCAGTTCCAGGGGAATATCGTTCTTGCCGGAGCTGACCGTGACTTTTAGACCCGAATTGGCCGGATTGTTGTATCGCTGTGGAACGACGTAGGTGGCCTTCGGCAGCGCGTAGGGGTTGGTGGGGGCACCCCCTGCCGCGTCAACCTCTTCCTGCGACGTAGGTGTATCGATGTCCGTCTTGGTGACTCCCACCAGGTATTCTCCCGGTAATGTCCCCTGCCCCACTCCCGCGGACTGTTCGCCGGAAACCTGCGCTGTCAGCTGGTACTTTCCGCTCTCATCCGTATAGCCAACTGCCGGTGCTCCCTCTCCCTCCACGGCGGGAAAGAATTGCACGGTGGCCCCGGCCACGGGGGAGCCGTCCAGAGTGACAATCCCCTCCACCGGCTCGGTCTTCATCGACGATGCCCCGCCACAGCCGACCAAGGCGGCACAAACCACAACAAGGAGCCCCGACGAACTGATGACGAATCGACCCATGTTAGTTGTTATCCTTCGCAAAAAAATGAAGACAAAACTGATGGTACTAAGACTGCTTTCCCCAAAAACTGACATCCCAAAAACTGAGATCACTGTAGGCCTATGTACTCGCCCGCCGCGGACGAGCCCATGGCACCCCAGATTCCTCGCAATGACGGACCTCCGTAGTCCTGGGGGCGAGACGGATTGCTGGCAAAGTCCCGCTCGGACAGCGTGGGGTCCCCCGCGTCGATTGTCTCGCTGACGAAACGGACGGAGGCATCCGCCATCGTTACCACCACTCCTCCCGGGTGATAACTACTAGCTGTCACCAAGGCCCAACTTTCACCACTGTTTCCACCGGTCGGTCCATTCGGAGGAAGGATCGGGTGCCACTGCGTGTAGATGGAATGAGCATCCGCCCACCGCCAACCGACCAGCCAATCCGGCCCCTGAACACTTCCCGTGATGAGATTGCCCGGACCCACTCGAGCCGTAACCAAGCTCGGCGGGTCTCCCCAGTTGGCGTACCCAACATTCGTGGCGATCGCCTCACCCACCTTTCGGCTTCCCACCATGCCGATCTTGCATTCAGAAACGAGAAACGTGTTACTCGTTCCATCCGAAATCGAGGCCATCGTGATGGGGACAAGGGCACCGTTCCCAAACACTCCACGGCACTCGTTCCAGTTCCATTCCAGCCAGTAGTCTCCCCGATTGCAGTGGTAGCTGGTGGGCGTCTTGAGGTCGTTTCCAGGCAGGGAAATCATTCGGCTGGACGGGTCCGAGGGACAAAGGATGGTCGGAATGCGAGTTCGGATCAGGTTGGTCCCGTGCCACGGTCGCTCCACGCCGATGTGCGTCCGCACCAACTCGTCATAGATCCCCGTCTGCTCGATGTAAGGGAGCAGAACCGTCAGGTAGCTCCACCGATCTCGTCCGCCGTGAAACCGGTCCGCCGGGGCCGAGCTGAGTACGAACGTGTCCACGAACTCCATCTGATGGGAGGCCGACGGAAAACGGTTGTTCACGTCGTGGAAGTTGTGGGCCGCGATGCCAAGCTGCCGGAGATTGTTGTTGCATTGGGTACGCCGGGCCGCTTCGCGCGCCGCCTGAACGGCTGGCAACAGCAACGCCACGAGGACACCAATAATGGCGATCACCACGAGCAATTCGACCAGCGTAAAGCCGTCTCTTGATCGGAGCATCGTGAGGGTGCCTCGAAACAAGGAATCTGAGTAGAAACAGCATGACGGTGGAAAAGTGGACTATCAGGTCATGCTAGCGGCTATTTAACGAGCCCAGCGAGGAAATGTCAACCGAGCCGATACCAGTTTTCTGGATGCAAAAGGCCACCAATCTCGTGACTCCCATGCGGCAGGGAGCCTCCGTATGGCGGAATGCTTGCGTTAGGCGAAGTATTCTTCGAATTGAGGGGGGACAGGGCTCCCATAGGTGCTCCCGTTTCCCCATAAGATTGAGGAGGAAAAATCTGGGAATTATTTTCTGAAATATAATGAGTGGGCTTATGGATTGGGCTCCAAAGCTTTCGGCGAGTTGGGCGATGCGGAGCCGAATGGCCAGTCAGGGACGGGAGAGCAGGCGAGCGTTCAGCCAGTTGGCTCGATCCAAACGGCTCCCGAAATCGGCCGCGTCCACGACCAGGGCCAGCCGCTCGGCGCCGGCCAGCTCCAGGTCGAAATGCCACGGAGGATCTCCCCCACGCAGAACGTCACTCTCCGCCGCCAGCCTCCACGGCGACTCACCCGCCTGAGTATAAACCCGCCCCCGCACGCTCCCCTTGCGGCCCGCCGACCGATCCAGCACCAACTCAGCCTGAAATCGTTCGGCCTCCGTCGGCAGCTCGTAAGCCGATCGAGAAACACTATGCATTCCCAAGCCCTTCGGCGCCCAACCGGCACGATAACGCAATCGCCCCCCCAGCACGTTCCGGTCCTTGCCGAGTGGCCAGGTCACCGTGAAGGTGGGAACATGGCGAAATCCAAGCGGGTCCAGGTCGGAGAGATAGACCACTCGCTCTTGCCGCGGCTGGAGGTAGCAGACTTCTCGAGTGAACGTCCCTTCATCCATCGCGACTTCCATCGCTTCCCCCCACTCCAAAACGACTCGAGGAGGAATCCCCGACCGCCGATCATCCCGTCGAATCGAAGTGACAGGAAGCAGGCTCCCATCCCGAAAGCCGACAGTCAATTCCGGATGGGCACCAATCACATGGCTCGCAGTCTCGGAAGGTTCCTGCTTCCACGCCATCGCCACCACTCGGGATCGTTCGATTTCGATGGAACTCGCCCCAACCCGCCACTGCCAGGGGCGGCTTGAGTCGGCCAGTTCGTCGGCGGTTCGCGGGCCCAAGAAGGTCCCCCGCAGCCGGTCGCCATTATCGAGCCAAGCGATATCGGACGATTGGGGCGTGCGGAGTTGTTCGAGCAACCGGTCGCGCTGCTGATCGTCCGCCGGAGGACGAAAGAGGACGGCTTGGACCGCGCGTCGCGGCAAGGTTCCGGAAAGCCAGATCGTGCTCGGGAAAAAGGTGTCGCGCGGCGAGCCGACCGTGACCTGATCATCGCCGATTTCCGTGAGGTCCGAAACGAGCGTTCCTCCAAAGGTGAGGATCAGTTCCGTTTGAGTCAGATTTTCTCGGGGAGTCCCCCACTGGAATAGTTCTTCCAGCCGCACTGTTTTGTCTTGCGACTCAAAGTGAACGACGCCCTGGGAAGAGATTCGTTCGAATTCCGCTCGAAAGGGCCGGCCCACGAGAGGGTGGGCCCGCGAAACCTCGGCATGTCCCCCCTCGTTGCTCCCGCGACTTTCTTTCTGATTACTCCCCTCCCCTGCCCCGTCCGCGGCATGCACCTGCCGGTCCCGAGGTGACTCGGCGCGACACCAAGGAATCAGGGCGACCAGGAGGAATCCGGCCAGGGAAAGGGGGATGACGGGAAGTCGACAGTCACACATCAGTGCCCACCGGAGAGTTAACGCTGAAAAATCGGGAGATACGTGTTGGGTGTCTGCAGCACGATGCAGGCCATGGAAGTGCCGTACTCGGGGCAGATCGGGTCAAACCACTCCCCGTCCCGCTTTTGACGCTGCAGCAGTTGAGCGCGAACGGCCTCGTACCACTGGCGCCACGTGTCGCCACCGTACTGGAACATGGCCTGAGCGGCATAGTACTGGCCATAGTAATAGTAGGCTTCCCCGAATTGCGGTCGGCGGTGGGGGGCGTTAGCCAGCAGATACTCGATTCCCCGTTCGATCTCATCTCCCTCATAAACTCCCGCACTATAAAGAGCCACGATGCCCGCGGCACTGCGGGGGAAATCGCTCGGGCCGACATGAGACAGCATGTACATGAAGCCGCCATCCGGATTCTGACAGCGACGAACGAAATCGATGCAGGCATCGACGGTCCGAGTCGGAACGTACAGCCCCGCGTTGCGGGCCGCTCGCAAGGCCATGATTTGGCAAATGGTGACGGAAATGTCCGCGTCATGACGCCGGGGCTCGTACCGCCAGCCCCCTTCGTCATTCTGGGTCTGCACGATCAATTGGGTCGCTCGGGACAACCGGTCGCGTATCCGCCGATCGGCCGACATCCCATAGACTTCGGCCAGGAACATCGTCGCGAATCCGTGCCCGTACATCGGGCCCTGTCCCGTGAACGCGGGAGCATGGATGAAACCACTTGGCTGACAATGCTTCAAGATATAGTCCACGGACCTCTGGACATTCAGGGCATATGGGCCTCGGTGGGGTGTGTCCCCTCGAGCCATCCAGGCCAAACCGGCCAGTGCCACCACGGCCACGTTCAGGGAGTATCCACCACGACCGAGAGACCCATCCGCGTTCTGGCGAGAAGCCAAGTAATCCCAGCCCCGCTGCAGAGCGCCGCGAACCTCTTTCGTCATGAGTTCGTCGGGTGTCGCTTCCGCGGCTTGAAGTCCGCCGGCCGATGGCCCTGATCGAGTCGGATCAAGAAGGGCTGGGGCCAAGCAACCCGCGGACCCGGCGTATAGTGCGGCTCGAAGCCACTGTCGTCGGTCAAGCCACTGTCGTCGGTCAAGTGTCATGCGTTCACTTTCCGCCCGTTCACGGACTGCTCCGGTTGGGCAAGCGGGAGTCCTCTTCCGTCAAACGCCGATAAAAGGCTTCGATCAGGTCCTCGTACTTCGGATGAAACCGTTCGACGGCGGCACTTTGAAGCTGCTGCCGAATTCGTTCTGGAAGGTGTCCCCAGATGCTGTCACCACTACGTCCGGCCGGACCCGGATCCCCTTCTCCCGCCACACGCGATTCTTCTCCCCCCTCCCCTTCACTCGGTGAGCCTTCCTCGCTTGGATCGCCCGTGGTTTCATCCGGCTCTCCCGAAGCATCGTCCGATCTCCCCTCTTCCTCCGACGACTCCGTTTCCTCCGGCGACTCACTCTCCTCGGGATCCGACGCCTCCTGCTGCTCCTTTTGCC
>JBJHCD010000179.1:0-8764 GCA_050485845.1 Pirellulaceae bacterium
GACAGGGCCACCAGCGGGGGGCATGCCGTTACGGAGGGCTCGGATGAAGTCGTGATCCATCCGAGCCATCGATTCGTCTTCCGGCATGCCGGCCAGTTGCGTTCGAAAAAGCTGCTCCTGCAGATCGGGATCATTCAGCTCGGTGTAGGCATTCGCAATCTCCATCCCCTGAATGAACAGCTCAAACCGCTCGGCGAGATGCGGTGCCCCTCGCTTTCGCTTGGTGAGCGGACAGATGCTCGCCGGGTAATCGGTGACAAATACCGGTCCCATCAGCGCGTCTTCCACTCGCTCCTCGAAGACTTCGCTCTTGATCACGTCGGGGTGGCGATCCTTGGTTTCCAACCCCAGTTTCTTGGCCAGAGCGGCCACCGCTTCCGTATCCTCGGGCGAAACCCCCGTCTGCTCCTCGAACAGGTCATCATAGGTCCGTCGAGCAAAAGGAGGAGTGAAATCGATGGTCACCTCTCCCCAGGGGAGCTGATAGCCCGTCCCCAACTGCTCGATGGCCCGCACGATAATCTGCTCGGTCAAGTCCATCATGGAGTGGTAATCGCCATAGGCCTGATAGACTTCCAGCATCGTGAACTCGGGGTTATGCCGCGGGCTGATCCCCTCGTTCCGGTAGACGCGCCCCAGTTCATAGACCCGTTCCATCCCGCCGACCAGCAGACGCTTGAGGTGTAGCTCGAGCGCAATCCGGAGGAAGAGATCGATGTCGAGCGCATTGTGATGCGTGGTGAAGGGGCGAGCGGCCGCGCCGCCGGCGATCGCGTGCAACGTGGGGCCTTCGATCTCGCAGAATCCCGACTCGTCCAACGTCCGGCGGATCGACTTGACGATCTGAGTTCGCTTGAGGAAGGTATCGAGCACCTCGGGAGAGTAGGCCAAGTCGACATAGCGCATCCGCTGCCGCATCTCGGGATCGGTCAAACCATGATGCTTGTCGGGCGGGGGATCGAGTGTCTTACCGAGGAAGTGCAGGCTCTCGGCGAAGACCGTCAGTTCGCCCGTGTTCGTTCTTCCCAAACGGCCATCCACGCCGACCAAGTCTCCCAGATCGAAGCACTGGGCCAGTTTCCAGTTTTCCTCCCCCACTTGCTTCTGACCGATAAAGATCTGAATCGATCCGGTCCAGTCTCGGAGGTTAAGGAAGATCAATTTGCCGGTGGGGCGCTGGAGCATGACGCGTCCCGCCACGCGAACTTGGGGACCGATCTCTTCGCCCGCTCCCTGAGCTGACTTCCACTGCCGGTAGTCCGGGGGGGGATCGGCGGTCCAGTCGGGAAGCTCGAGTTGTTCACCCGACGCGAGCTGATACTTCACCTCGTCGGCTCGATCTCGCACATTGCCGATCAGTGCGCGGTCGTCGAACCGTCCCCCCCAGGGGTCTACACCAAGCTCCACCAGCTTCTTGAGGTTTTCTCGACGGGAGGCTTCGTGGACACCGGGAGTGGGCGAGGTGGTCATGGGGGCTAATTCGGGGGTAGAAGGCTGGATTGCAATTTCGCGAGGGGGAAAACCTGGACATTGTAGAAAAGCGTGCCCCACCGTCAATGTGACGAGTAGCCTTGCCTACCACCTTAAGGGTCTGCCGAACTGTCGTGGCGTTACGACTCGGCAGACCCCGGGCACCCACAGGCACCCGGGCACCCGGACACCCAACGCCGTTGTTTTCCAGCTTGACTCGTGGAGCCCCTCCAACTAGACTTCGAAAACGGACGGACGAGTCCGTTCTGTTTGGCGGCTCACCGCGGCGGGGGCCGGCAGGGTTCCGGAGGCAAGGCATGAACGAAACGCAACTCTCTCCGAAGCTGACCAAGAAGCGGCGGCAAATCCTGAAGGTCTCGCGAAAAATCTTTGCCAAGGAAGGGTTTCGCAATACCGATGTCCAGGTGATCGCCGATCTGGCCGAAGTCGGCAAAGGGACCATCTACCGCTACTTCGGAAACAAGGAACAGTTGTTTCTCGCCACGGTCAAGGCCAGCCTGGACGAAGTCCTCGAGGCAGTTCGGAAGGCGCTCGGCATCGCCGACAACGAACAACTGCAAAAGACAAACCTGGACATTCGCCAATTGCTGCGGACCATCGCCATCGCCTCGGCGGAATACTACCAGCACAACCCGCAAGCCGTCGAAATCATGATTCAGGAGCGGGCCGAATTCCGGGAATCGGTCTTCCCCACGCACTTGATGTTTCGAGCGGAAGGGCGACAACCGCTCGAACAACTCCTTCGCGACGGAATCGCCCGAGGTGAGATTCGCGACGTCGATGTCTCCCAAATCACCAATGCCTTCGCGGATCTGATCTACGGCAGCATCGTCAATGGTGTTTTGGAGGGAGGAAAGTCACGACTCGTCGAACGCCTCGAACACGCTATGGATCTCTTTCTACATGGACTCGCCCTCAACAATGAATCAGCCCACCCCAACGCTTGAACCGGGCCCCAACGCTCCGGGGGAGGTCGACTCGGAATCGCCGGTCCCGCCCCCCACGCGAACTCGACGATCTGTCGGCCTCTGGCTCGGCCTGGGGAGTTTGGCCCTGCTCGGAATCCTGGGGGTCTATCTCTTGAGCCAGGATTCCTCGACACTCGCCAATACTTCGGCAACCTCCGATGCAACTCGGGGGCCCCACTCGGCTGAAATGCCGCTGGCCGTGCAACTGGCCGAAGTTCAGCAGCGAACGCTCGAGAGCGGCCTCGAGTTTACTGGGAGCTTGATGCCGCTGCGGTTGAGCCGCATAGCGGCCCAAGTGGAAGGGATTGTCGAGTCGCTCCCCCAGACCGGAAAACTGGACGTGGAAGTGGATGGCCGGCAGTACCGCGAGGCGCTCTATCTGCGTTTGGGCGAGTATGTCCGCCAAGGGGACCTGTTGGTCAAACTCGATTCGACGGATTTCGAAGTGGCCCTGCAATCGGCCGAGGCCAAGTTGGCTCGGGCAAAGGCCGAGTTGGAAAAATTGAATGCCTGGAAACGGCCCGAGGAAGTACAGCGGTTGACGGCCGAGCGTGATGAGGCGGCGGCGCGACACGAAGAGGCGATGAAGCACCATGACCGCATCAAGGCCTTGGTTCAGCGAAGTGCCGCGTCTCAAAGCGACCTGGACGAGCGGATTGCCTCGGTCGCCACCACTCGGGCCCTGTTGGAAAGTGCCGAAGCCGACTTGCGGTTGGCCCAAGCCGGGCCGACTCGTGAGGAAGTCGCCGTCCAGACCTGGCTGATTGCCGAAGCCGAGGCCGAAGTCGCCCAGCAGCGGCGGCGAGTGGAAAAGGCGATGATCCGAGCCCCATTCGATGGCGTGGTCACCAACATTCAGGTCGAAGAAGGGGATTGGGTGTCTCCCGCTTCCGGACCCATCCTGGAACTGCTCGAAGTCCGCTACCTGATAGCGGAAATCGGTGTCCCCGAAAGGTTCGTCCGCAAAATCAAGATGGAAGATCGAGCCCAAGTATTCCTCTCGGGAAGCACCCAGCCGGTGACCGGAATGGTGGTTGCCGTGAATGAAAAAGTCGAGCCGCAGACACGAACGTTCCGGGTGCGGGTGGCCATCGACAATGCCGAGCGGAGGTTCAAGGCAGGCCAGTTCGTCCGCGTCTCGCTGGCCATGTCGGGCAAGGAGCAAACTCGGGTCGTCCCCACCGATTCGATTGTCTTTGCCGACGGCCAGCCCTTTGTCTTCCTGTATCGAGATGGCGAGGCCCAGAGGCAATTTGTTTCAATCGGCAGTTCCACTCCGCAATGGACCGAAATCCTTGCCGGCCTCGAACTGGGGGAGATGGTGATTACCGATGATCCCGTGTTGCTGACGGACGGCATGCGAGTGACCGTGCAACAGTCGGATTCCGTGGCCCGTCTTTCGTCGCAACCAGCCGAGTCTCGCCCATGAAGCTTTCGGAAACAGCCATTCAGCGGCCCGTCTTGACCACCATGTCGGTCGGGGCCATGGTCGTCTTCGGATTGATTGCGTTCCGCACGATCGGCACGGCCCTGTTTCCCGATGTCGACATGCCGATCGTGACGGTATCGGTGGAGTATGAAGGGGCATCGCCTCAAACGGTCGAGACAGAGGTCACGGAGGAGCTCGAGGAGGCGCTCAGCACGATCAACGGCATCAAGTCAATGCGATCGGAGACGAGCGAGGGGGTGGCGCAGGTCTTCATCGAATTCGACTTGGGAAGGAACATCGACGTTGCGGCGCAGGATGTTCGGGACAAGATTTCCTCGATTTTGGCCGAACTTCCGTCGGCGGCGGAAGCTCCCGTCGTTGAGAAGTTCGATCCCGACTCGGCCCCCATCCTCGGGATCGTGCTATCGGGGACAGCGTCGATCCGCGACCTCTCCGCCTTCGCCAAGGACGTTCTCAAGCCTCGGATCGAGTCCATCAATGGCGTGGGGGGAGTGCAGCTGGCCGGCGACCGTGAACGGGAAGTTCGCATCTGGCTCCGGTTGAATGACTTGCGGGCCCACAATCTCTCGGCCCAGGATGTCATCGACGCGCTGCGCAAGGAGAACATCGAGTATCCCGGTGGCCGAATCGAGTCGGACAAGCGGGAGCTGATCGTGAAGGTCCGCGGTCGCTTTTCGTCGGTCGAGGAGTTCCGGCAGCTGACCGTCGCGCGGCATGCCGGGCATGTCGTGCGACTCGAACAAATCGCCTTTGTCGAGGATGGTCTCGCGGACCAGCGCAGTGTGGCTCGCCTGAATGGCCAACCGGCGGTCTCGCTCTCGGTGCGTCAACAGTCGGGAACGAACATGGTGGCGGTTGCCAACCAGGTCAAACGGACGCTCGAGGAGATTCAACCGGAGCTTCCCGAGAGTTACGAACTGCTCCTGGTCCAGGACAATTCCCAATTCGTGTCGGACAGCGTCCGGGAAGCGCAAGGCGAACTGCTTCGCGGTGGTGGTCTGGCCGTGCTGGTGATTCTGCTTTTCCTCCGCAGCATCCGAGGCTCCTTGGTGGTGGCCGTGACCATCCCCGTGACGATTGTCGCGACTTACGGGTTGATGCTGGCGTCGGGGTTCACGCTGAACACGATGACGCTGCTGGCCTTGACGATCTCGGTCGGGATGGTGATCGACGATGCGATCGTGGTGCTGGAAAATACGTGGCGTCACATGCAGGAAGGAAAGAGTCGGTTGGCGGCCGCCGTCGCGGCGATGGACGAGATCGGCTTCGCGGTCATTGCCACCTCGCTTTCGATTGCCGCCGTCTTCATCCCGGTCGCCTTCATGGATGGATTGGTGGGGCGGTTCTTTTTCGAGTTCGGCATGACGGTTACCTTCGCCGTAATCGTCTCCACTCTGGTGGCCCTGACGCTCTCTCCCATGCTCTGCTCGAAGGTCTTGCTACTGAACAACCAGCAAGGGAGATTCTTTCAGGCTACGGAACGTTTTTTCACCGGCATCGAGTATTGGTATGCCGGAATTCTTGACTTCGCCCTGCGGCGACGTCTGATCACTCTGGCCATCGCGGGTGGAATTTTCGTCGGCAGCCTCACCATGCTGGCGTTCATCGGGAGCGAATTCACGCCGGATGCCGACGAAGGACAGTTCATGATTCAAGTGGAAGCTCCGGTCGGTTCTTCCATTCATCAAACGTCCCGAATCGCGCGGAGGATTGAAGAGGTTGTCGAGCAGTTGCCGGCCGTCCGAGATGTCTACACCACAATTGGCGGCCAGTACGAGGGGATGATCACCGTGGCACAGATCATGGTGAAGATGACCGAGAAGGGGGAGCGAACGATTTCGCAGCACGAATTGATGCAGATGGCTCGCCGGCAATTGGCTCCCCTCTCCCATCTCAGCCTCAGCATCGATGCCATTCCTCGAGTGGGAGGGGGCGGATTTCGTTCGGCCCCCATTCAGTACAATCTCCGCGGACAAGACTTGGAGACGTTGACCGACCTGGCCGACGAGTTTACGACGCGAATGCGATCGACGCCCGGGTTTGTCGATGTGAATACCACGACGCGAACCGGAAAACCGGAAGTTTCCATCCAGATCGATCGAGATCGGGCCGCCGACGTCGGTGTCAATGTTCAGGACTTGGGACAGACGGTCAACACGCTGATCGGAGGCCAGAAGGTATCGACGTTCGAGGCGGATGGACGTAATATTGACGTTCGAGTCCGATTGGTCGGGTCCGATCGCAGGCAAGCCGAGGCGATTCAGATCTTGCCGGTTCGGGGGCGGGATGACGAGTTGCTGGAACTCCGCTCCCTGGCCGCCATCGAAGATACGCTCGGTCCGGTCTCCATTGAGCGGGAAAATCGTCGCCGGCAGGTGACCGTGCTGGCCAACTTGGAATCGAGCAAGCCACTGGGGAAGGCGGTGGAGGAAGTGCGAGCGATGGAGCGAGAACTGGACTTGCCGCCGGGTGTTTCGACCGCCTTCACGGGTTCCGCCGACATGATGGAAGAGACGTTCGCCAGTATCCTGTTTGCCATGGGATTGGCGGTTCTGCTGACCTATATGATTTTGGCTTCGCAATTCGAGAGCTACGTCCATCCCTTTACGATCATGTTGTCCTTGCCCCTCTCCGTGGCCGGCGCGCTCGGGGCCCTCGCGCTGACGGGCCGGACTCTGAATATCTTCAGCATGATCGGCATGGTGATGCTGATGGGGCTGGTCACCAAGAACGCGATTCTTCTGGTCGATTACACCAACTTGCTGCGAGGCCGTGGGCTGAGCAAGGACGAGGCGTTGCGGCGGGCCGGCCCGATTCGATTGCGCCCCATCTTGATGACCGCCTGCTCGACGATCGCCGGCATGACGCCGATCGTCCTGGGGTTGGGAGACGGGGCCGAATCGCGAGCCCCGATGGGAACCTGTGTGGTCGGTGGCATGGTCACGGCGACGTTTCTCACTCTTGTGGTCATTCCCGTGGTCTATAGCGTGGTGGACGACCTGCGAGGCATGACGGCCCGGTTGTTCGCTCGATTTGCTCAATCGGCACCGGGAGTCGATCCACCTCCGGCGGTTCCCGCGCGGGGAGAAGCGTGAATCTGATGGTCTGCATCCTCGGAATCTCCGCCTACTACCATGATTCGGCCGCCGCCCTGGTTGTCGATGGGAACATTGTGGCTGCCGCCCAGGAGGAACGTTTCACTCGAGTGAAACATGACCCCCGATTTCCGCAACATGCGGTGGACTACTGCTTGGCCGAGGCGGGGATTACCCCGGAACAGCTTGATTTTGTCGGCTATTACGAGAAGCCCCTGACCAAATTTGAACGACTTCTGGAAACTTACCTGGCCTTTGCTCCCGCCGGTTACCGCTCGTTCCGACAAGCAAATCCAGTCTGGCTCCATCAGAAACTTCATCTCCGCCGCGAACTGAGCCACGGCCTGCGGGGACGCTATCCGGGACGCTTTGTCTTCACGGACCATCATGAGTCCCATGCCGCCAGCGCCTTCTTTCCTTCTCCCTTCGACGAGGCGGCGATCCTCACGATGGATGGCGTGGGGGAATGGTCGACGACCTGCGTCGGGCGAGGAAAGGGGAATCGGATCGAGTTGCTGGACGAGTTGCGATTTCCTCACTCGCTGGGTCTGCTCTATTCCGCTTTCACCTACTACACCGGCTTCAAGGTCAATAGCGGTGAATACAAAGTCATGGGACTGGCTCCGTATGGACGGCCCATTTATCGCGAGGCCATATTGAAGCATTTGCTGGACCTCAAGGAGGATGGCTCGTTTCGCATGGACATGCGTTACTTCAACTACTGCCAAGGTCTGACGATGACCTCCAGGAAGTTCCATGACCTGTTTGGCGGGCCGCCGCGGAAACCGGAATCCGAGGTGACGCAGCGAGAGATGGACTTGGCGGCATCGATTCAGTCGGTCACCGAAGAGATCATGCTGCGGATGGCTCGTCATGCCCATCGGAAAACCGGACTGAATCATTTGGTGCTGGCGGGGGGAGTCGCCCTGAACTGTGTCGGAAACGGTCATATCCTCCGCGAGGGTCCTTTCGATCAGATCTGGATTCAACCCGCCGCGGGTGACGCCGGCGGAGCACTCGGTTCGGCTCTCTTCATCTGGCATCAGTTACTGGAAAATCCTCGAGAACCTGCGGGGAGGGATTCCCAACAGGGATCCTTCCTGGGCCCCGCATATTCCGACGATGCCATTCGTCAAACGCTGGAGCAGATGGGTGCCCACTTCACGACCTACCCGTCCGAGGAAGATCTGTGTGAGCAAGTGGCGGAACTGCTGGCTCGGGAAAACGTGGTGGGTTGGTTTCAGGGACGGATGGAATTCGGACCGAGGGCCCTCGGAGCCCGCAGCATTCTCGGCGATGCCCGAAGTCCGGCGATGCAATCAGTCATGAACCTGAAGATCAAGTTTCGCGAGTCCTTTCGCCCCTTCGCTCCCCTCGTCTTGCGAGAATATGTCGATCACTATTTCGAGACGCGACCTCACGAGGACAGCCCTTACATGCTACTGGTCGCTCCCGTTCGGGAAGACATACGCCATTCCGTTGACGAGGCCCAGCGGCAGGCTTTCGGAATCGAGAAGCTACATTACTGCCGCTCGTCGATCCCCGCCGTCACCCACGTCGATTATTCGGCACGCATTCAGACAGTCGACTCGGACCGACACCCACTACTGCACCAGTTGCTGACCCGGTTTCAGGCAAAAACGGGTTGTCCCGTCTTGATCAACACCAGCTTCAACGTCCGCAGTGAACCGATCGTCTGCTCGCCCGAAGATGCCTACCGCATGTTTCTGAACACCGATATGGATGTCGTGGTCATGGGA
>JBJHCD010000180.1:0-8740 GCA_050485845.1 Pirellulaceae bacterium
CGTTCTCTATCTCCTCGGCCGCCTCCTCCAGCATCCGCCGAGTTCGGTCGTCCAGATTGTCCCGCTCGGCAAGCTCCGCCTCCAACTCGTGAAGCGTCTCCTTGAGCCCCTGAAGTTTTTCGTTCATCGCCTTCCAGCCCTCGCGGAAAATTGCCTGGGAAAAACGAAGATGGATCGCGTCATCACTCCACTACTTTCCCACTCGCCGACTCACAAACTCGCCGACTCGCACACTCAACAACTCGCCAATTCAATCCGACTTGTGCTCCGGATGCGAGTCGGGAAAGCGGCTGCGATGCATCAGTCGCTCCCACCAACGAGCCGGGCGGAGACGCTGGTCGCTCAGCGGAATCCGGTGCCGCTTGCCGCGCCGAGTTCTCACGACAACGTGCTCGGGCAAAACGTCCTCCACCACCCAATACTTCTCGACCTCATAAGCATACTCTTCCCCATGCGGGGCGGGGGCGATGTGCTGTGCCCGAGGGCCTGGAGACGTGCTGCGCTTGGGCTTGCGAAAGACCACCCAGTCGCCAGGTTCGTAGGATTTCCAGTTGAGCAGCTTGGTGATCATGAGTCTCGAATTTGGAACCATCCATTTCCAACAATTCCAACATTTCCAACAAAAATGCCCTCGAGGCAACTTGCCTTCCGCTCAACCATCCGAATCGCGGCGGTGGGCCCATCCCTACTATCGTAAGGGGGATGCGTTGAATTTCAAAGTCCAACTTCCAAGAAAGCGACTGCCAGCCCGCAAACCCCGGCCCCGAGACGGCAGGTCAGGGAGTTTGTTCCAACGCCCCTTCCAGCAACTCGCTGGCCAGCAGGGCGATCGTGACCCAGGCCACCGTGGAGATTCGCTGAGCGTAACTTTCTCGACCGCCCGGCCGCGTCGTTTCCGTCCAACTCCCGTCCTCCCATTGCCGGCCGAGCAAGTATTCACGCCCCTTCCGAGCCCGCTGGAGACTCTCTTCGTCGGACAACTGCATCAGAGCAAGCAGGGCGATCGCCGTGTCAAAGTTTTCCGGACGGCTTCTTTCATAGGGGCCCCAACCACCCTGATCCTGCTGAGCCTTCCAGAGCAGTTGCCGGCTTTCCTGGACTGGTTCGGCGAATTGCAATCGTTCCTCGGGAGTCAGCCCGAGGATCCGCGCCGCGGCGTCCATCGTCCCTCGCAGAGGTTGGCTCAGCAACCAGTCGCGAGATCGGCGCCAAACTTGCCGAGTCGCTGCCGTCTCGCCGGGCCCAAGCAGTTGACGCGCCATCGCGGTACCCAAGCGAGGCCCATACGTCACCGGACTTCCCAGTTCGGAGGTGGGGTCGGCCGGCCAATGAGTCTCCTCGACGAGTCCCCGGCGCACTCGGCTCCGAGCCTCGGCCATGACTTGGCCGACTTCCGCGACAGCCTCCGGATCCCGATCCTGGTGCCGAGCGACTTCCGCCCATCGCTCGGCCGCCAACGCGAATTGCAAATCGGCCAAACTCTGGTCCCCTTCCGGCCCCTTTTCCTCGTCCGGAAGCTGCCAGCCGCTTGGTTCCTTCAGCCAGGAATCACTGACCGTCCGGCCCAAGGGAAATCGCTCCATCCGCATGGCGAAGTAGATCGCTCGAGCGGCATCGCCGTTGTTATGACAGGAATAGCAGCCATTCTCCCGCGGCCATTCCGACATTTCCCGAGCCAGAAATTCGAGCGCTCGATCAGTGGCTGCGGTATCTGCCTTGCCACGGCGGCTCACGTCCGACCGAACCGGCGGCTCCTCTGCCCCCACCTGCATGCCGACCGCGCCGATGCAGCACAGAACCACCGACCACCACGGTTGCCCCGTGAAGAACCTCGACTGACCGGCAATAGCGATGGCCGGAACCAGCGTCGTGATCTTGGTCATCGGATTCCCTCGACATCTGCTAGTGATCGTGGTCGTGACCGTGGTCGTGACCATGGTGACCATGACTTCCATCGGGTCCATGCCGATGCCCCGAGCCATGGCTATGTGCATGTTCGGGTTCGATAAAGGTGATCAGATAAGCGAGCAGGACGCCCGCCAGGAGGGCCGCACTGAGCTTGATTCGGTCATGCGAGTGGAACTGGACTTCGGGGAGCAGGTCGGCCAGGGCAATGCACAGGAAAACCCCCGCGGAGAATCCGAGTGCCACCCCGAGGACCATGTAATGTTCGTCGAATAGTCGCTCGATTCCAAGCAAGAACGCCAACGCGCCGAGGGGGCACATGAGCGAGAAGAGGGCAGTCACGATCCGAGTGGATCGGAGGCTCCATCCCCCCGCCGACATCACCGTGGCAATCGACATCGCATCGAGCGGTTTGTGAAAAGCGATCGCCAGGAAGGCGGGAAGTCCCCACAAACCGACCGATCCGTGAGACGCTTCCAGGGCCACGCTGGCGGCCAAGGCCATGCCGTCGATCATCGTGTGAATGCTCAGACCAATGGCCAAGCCGAACCAACTGAAGTGTCTCCCGCCCCCTGCTCGGCCCAGCCGGCCCCCCAGCTGCCCCGAATGATCGGGGTTCCCGGCAGTCGAGTTCCCTTCGGACAGATGCCCGCTTTCGGTGGACCGCCCAGAAACAGGGGCCACCGCGTGATTATCCGCGTGATCGTGCGCGTGGTCATGATCATGGTGATGTTCGTGAGCGTGATCATGACCGGGAGAGTGACCGTGAACCTGACCTGGGCCGTGACCGGCGCCATGATTGTGATCATGATCGTGATCGGGGTGATGTTCGTTAGCGGCCGAGCGGGGCGCGCGATGGGGGGAAGCCCCTTGGGGGTCGGAATAGTATTCCGACTCGGCCAGCGCCGTGTCGACCAAGGAGGTCGTGGCGGGAATCGCATGGTGACAGGGAACCGGGGTCTCGTCATGCGGAGAATGGGGATGCACGTGGAAGATGCGGATCAGGAAGAACATGGTCAGCAGGCCCGCGACGGCCGCCATCATGGTCGCGTCCAGCGACTCGGTCGCCACGACCGAATGGGGGAGGAGATGCAGCAGGGCCACGCCCAACATCAGCCCCCCGATCAGGCTCATCGCCAGTTGAAGCCTGGTGTGAGTTAGTTTGACGAAGCTGGGAAGGTTGCCCCCCAACATGGACGCCATGAAGATGAAGGCACAGTAGATCAAGATGAGGGTAAGAGGCATGGTATCCCCGAGCGGGAAAGGAACGTCGTTGTCGGCCCCGCCTCGAACTGACAGCGCCACGTAGATACTTTGGCAATTGTGTTCGACGGGAGAGATTTACGTAAGGCCCGCCAGAGTCCGATTCGCGAGAAATCCGCTCGAGTCGCTTCGGTCATCCGAGCCAGGGCGGTACTTGCGAAAAAGACGCACTCCTCCTACAAAACACGAGAGAGGTCTATTTTCTCCCGCCCCCCCGGATTTCTCTTGACGGCGCCGGAGATGACGCCGCCGGGCGGAGGCTGCGGGAGTTCGCTTCAATGTTTCGAGGAAGGAGATAGTGTCTGCCATGGGAGTTCTTGTACAAAAGCCGGCCCCCGATTTCCAAGCGCAAGCCGTGATGCCGGATGGTTCCTTTCAGCAGGTGAATCTGGTCGGCTACAAGGGGCAGTACGTGCTGCTGTTCTTCTACCCGCTCGACTTTACCTTCGTCTGTCCCACCGAAATCATCGCCTTCTCGGACCGCGTGAAGGATTTTGCGGACCGGAACGTGCAAGTCCTGGGAGTCTCGGTCGACAGCCACTTCTCCCATTTGGCTTGGCGGAATACGCCCCGCAGCGCGGGCGGGATCGGAGCAATCGAGTATCCGCTGGTCTCGGACATGAACAAGAAGATTGCCGAAGCCTATGACGTTCTTCTGGAAGGGGGCGTCGCCTTGCGGGGCCTGTTCCTGATCGACAAGGAAGGGATTGTGCGGCATCAAGTCGTCAATGACCTGCCGCTGGGCCGGAGCGTGGACGAAGCCCTGCGGATGGTGGACGCGCTGCAGTACTTTGAGAAGAACGGAGAAGTCTGCCCCGCCAACTGGAAAGAAGGGGCTCGCACCATCAAGCCGACGGTCGACGCGAGCAAGGAATTCTTCTCGGCCGAGTACGCCGGGTAAGAGATCGCTCGAGTTGCCCCAGCCGGGCAACTCGGCGACATGCGGCACCGCAGTCTCACTGTGGGCCGATAAGTAATCTGTAGGCCGACAAGCGGCGTTCCCGACGGGGACGCCGCTTTTTTTCGTTCACTTTCGTCCGGGTCAGACCGCGAACAAATTCTCTTCTTCGGTGACAAAATGTGTTCCCGTTTCCGGGTCGAGTAGTCCGCGAAGGCCAGCGGCCGGTTCGTCAGCTCGCACGAGGCGTCGAGCGGAAACGGCTAGTGAACGGAACTCGTAGGCATTAACGAATGTCCAATTCGCCAGACTGCGTAACTGCTGTCGCTCTTGCCGCATCGTCGGCGTTTCCAACATGGGCATGCTCCTATCCCACATTCTCTCTTCGTCCTGTGTTCGTCCTGAGTACTTACTGTCTGTGTACTTACTGTCTTCGTCCACACGGAAACTTCTCGGAAATCCGTTCCCAATTTCCTGTCGCTCCTTGAGTTCTCTGGACTTCCCAGCCCCCATGGGTCGCTCGGCACAGGCCGAAACGCTCCTCCGCTCCATCAGCTAGCACTTTGAACATTCCTGAGTTTAGGGTGCCGGATGCTGGTCGCAACCCCCTCCAACAACGGAGCGGAACCCTTCCGAGCCACCAATTGGCAGCTCGTTCATGCCAAGCGGCGACTCTGGCATTGGAGTTGCTCTTCGTTCGTGGGCTAGTCAAGTCTTTTCCGAGGGCATTCGCCCCTGAAGGCCAAACAACCATTGGTCGTTCGTACTTTCCTGGAGCTGGAGAGGACGACGGCTGAACCTCTTTCTTCACGGAGGCCACCGCATGTCACATCGCAAGCGAAATCGACAGGATCCCGCCCCAGCGGAAATTCTCCACCTGTGTGCTCAAATTCGCCGCAACTGGAGCGAAACGATGCACCGCGTCCGAGCCGGCTACGGCCAGAACTTCGAGGCAGTGGCCAAGAAGGACTGCTGGACCCCCCCCGTGATTGACACCAGTGAATTGGAACTTCCCTGTGAATTGACAACCTGACATTCTTGATTTGCGTCCAGCGAAGGGATGCGGCAGAATAGGGCATTGGCGACGGAGGGATGTTTTTTGGACGCGTGGAGCGTCGACAGACCTTTGTCCAGCCAGGCCGAACTCCATTGCTGCCGAGGATCCTGACCATGGCGAGACTCCTCCTCGTCGAAGACTCGCCCGTCCAGCGACGGGCGATCCAACATCTCCTGGAGGAGGCCTCGTATCAGGTCCAATCGGTCGAAGATGGCCGAGCGGCCTGGGAATCACTGGAGAATGACGAGCTTCCCGATTTGGTGGTAACGGACCTCCGAATGCCGGAACTCGACGGCCTCGCCCTCCTGCGCAGGATTCGGGCGCGGGGTTGGAGACTCCCGGTGGTGGTGATCACCGAACATGGCAGTGAGCAGATGGCTGCCGAAGCGCTGCAAGCGGGGGCCACCAGTTACGTTCCCAAGACCCACTTGGAAACCGAACTGCTGGAGACGGTCGAGGAGCTTCTGACGTATGTAACCGGGGACAGCGGTTACGAACAGTTGATGGCCTGCACGCGTCGAGCACAATTTGAATTCCAATTGGACAACGACCCCGCCCTGATCCCCCCACTGATTGATCTGGTCCAACACATGGTGGCCAGCATCAGCAAATTTGCCGATCATGAGCGACTGCAATTGGGGGTGGCCTTCGAACAGGCCCTGCAGAACGCCCTCTTTCGCGGAAATCTGGAACTCCCCGGTCCCGGAACCGGACTGGTCCCCTCCCCTTCCCCGACGTCCACACCGTCCGGGGAAACGCCCCCTCGAATTCACCCTTCCCCCGAGCTGACTCGACGGCGCCAGGATCCCGAATTCGCTGGTCGGAAAATTCACGTGCTGGTGACGGTCGAGCCGGATGAAGTCCGGCTGCACCTGCAAGACGAAGGCCCCGGGTTCGACCATCATCGGCTGCTGAGCGAGGCGAGTCGGATCGATGAAGGCGAGCGAGAGGGGGGATCCGCCGGACGGGGCCTGGTCCTGATGCAGGCCTTCGTGGATGAGATCCGGTACATGGGCCGGGGTAACGAAGTCACTTTGACCAAGCGGTGTCAAACGAGTCCCCCCGTCGACGATCCGGCCGTCCGTGCCGGTTCATCGTCACATCCCCTGGAGAGCCATGTCGGACAGGCTCACTCGAACACCATCGTGGCCCCTCCAACCTTGGCGACCATGCGGTGGGCCGAGGAGCGACAAGAGTGGTCGATTACCTCTCCCCGGATCACCATCGGGCGCGAGCGAAGTTGTGATATCGTCATCCCGCATCACGATGTTTCGGGCCACCACTGCCAGTTGTTCCTCCACGATGGCTGGTGGTTTGTCTCGGACCTGAGGACAAAAAACGGCATTCGCGTAAACGGAATCCGAGTCACCAAACGGCGGCTCGGGCCGGGCGATACCCTCTCGGTGGCGCGACACAAGCTGGTCATCGACTACGATCCCGGGGCCTTGGGGGCAGTCGGCCCAACGCCCCCTCCCGACCCGTTCTGACCCGTTCTGACCCGATCTGATCCGATCTGATCCGATCTGATCCGATCTGATCCGATCTGATCCGATCTGATCCGATCTGATCCGTACCTACCGCCCAGCTGCAGTAAACGCCAAGCCGGATTACGATTGACAGGTGGTTAGGCCCTCTCGGAGGGCTTCCAAAGCTTCCCCTGCCAAGTATCTCGGACGAGGAACTCCGCCTCGATCGCTCGCCGGACGTCCACCTTGTCCAGACACCAGCTGGGCCCGACGAGGTAGCCGGGGGGAGCGTCCCCGCTTATCCGTTCCACAACCGTGGTGGGAGGGAGCAGTTCCAGAAAATCGACGACCAGGCGGATGTAGTCGTCGCGGTCCATCAGCCGCACTTCGCCTCGGCGGACCTGATCGGCCAGAGGGGTGTTCTCCACCGCGTAGAGATTGTGGATCTTGACCGCGTCCAACCGCAGGCGGGCCACTTCACGTGCGGTCGCCAGCATGTCGTCACGGTCTTCCCCTGGCAGTCCCAGCATCACGTGCGCGCAGATTTCAAAGCCCCTCCCGCGACTGCGCTGCATGGCGTCGAGAAACGCATCATGGTGATGCCCTCGATTCATCCAGTCCAACGACCGATTATGGATCGTCTGCAGACCGTATTCGACCGAAAGGTAGGTCCGCTGGGCAAGTTCCTCCAACAGGTCGAGCACCGGATCGGGAACCGAATCGGGGCGAGTACCAATGGCCAGTCCGATCACTAGAGGATGACCAAGAGCCTGTTCGTAAACCCCTCGAAGTCGCTCCACGGCGGCATAGGTATTCGTGGCGGGCTGAAAGTAGGCGAGAAAATGGTCGCAACGATATCGGCGCTTCAAGCGGAGAATTCCGTCATCAATCTGATGACGTATTTCTTTCAGTCGCGGAATTCGACGACTGGGACTGAAGCTTCGATTGTCGCAAAATGTGCAACCTCCCAGAGCCACCGTGCCGTCCACGTTGGGACAGGTGAACCCCGCGTCAACGCTCACCTTTTGCACTCGGTGGCCGAACAGGGATCGCAGAAAGAAATTGTACTGAAAGTAGCGGAGCCCGGCGGCGCGCCAATCCGTGCGGCTGATTCCGCCACGTTGGACCGGATGGGTTGGAGAAGTTGACGTCACTTCAGGCCTCGCATAGACTGAATTTCGAGTGAGAGCCGAGCGAGTGGGGGGAGGTCGCTCCACCCTTACTTGTTAGGCCCGTCCCAGGGTGGCTCGCCCAAAGGGAGCTGGCTGTCGTCAACGCGACTGGTCGCGTGATCAAGACAGACGGTGACAACGATTAAACGACGACCATAACACGTAGTCGGGCGAGCGGGTAGCGTCCTTCGGGTGGCAAAGTCTTTAACTCCTGTTGTGATACTGAACAAACATGTATGGTGAATTAGTTCCGGTTGGTGGTGGAGATCCCATTCCGCTGCTCAAGCAGCAGCTTTTGGTGGGGCGTCGCGAGCAGTGTGACGTGGTCCTCCGCTTCGCCAACGTGTCGGCTCATCATTGCCAAATGATGGTGGAACAGGGGTATTGGTTCGTCAAGGACATGGGAAGTCGGAACGGAACCAAGGTGAACGGAAAACGGATTACTCGGAAGCGAGTCGATCCGGGGGACACGATTTCGTTTGCCAAGCAGCAGTACAAGCTGAACTACCATCCGGATGAACTGGGTGCCGTGGGACCACCGCCACAGGACGAGGATGCGGTCTCGGAGATGTTGGGCCGTTCGCTGCTCGACCGGGCCGGCTTGGATCGTCGCCTGGACGACCGACCGCCCCCCCGACGCTAGGCTGCCGCTTGCCTTCTCGCTCCCATTTTTCTTCCGTATTTTTTCCGCCTTGCTCCCTGTTTGGAGTTACGAATGTCCATCGACGTCGCTCAAATCGGCCACATGGTTTACTTTTCTCTCAAGGAGCCGACGGCCGAGGGGATCGAGCGTCTCGAGGCCTCCTGTCGGAAGTATTTGACAGACCATCCCGGAGTTGTTTACTTCGGGGTGGGTCCTCGCGAAATGGACTTGCAGCGAGAAGTGAACGACCAGCAATTTCATGTCGCCTTGCAGGTCGTGTTTGCCGATCGAAAGGCACACGACGATTACCAAGTGTCCGAGCGACATCAGCAGTTC
>JBJHCD010000181.1:0-8121 GCA_050485845.1 Pirellulaceae bacterium
AACTGAACAACTGCGGACTCGGCGGCTCGAAACTCAAGCCACAGGGTCCGCAGGCGTAGTCGGACGAGAAGATTACGTCGCGAGTTGAGGGGGCATCTGTCGGACGAGCTTGTTCGCTCGGCGAAGGCTCGACTTCCAAAACGGCCACCATCGTCCCCTTGCCCCACTTCATCGCCAACTCGACCGCCTCCGCGAGGCGCGGCCGGAGGTCACGCTGGATGACCAGTCGGTCGATAACCACGTCGATGTCATGCCGCATCTGGCGGTCGAGTTGCGGGGGATTGGTCAGGGAATGGATCTGCCCGTCAACGCGAACTCGAGCAAACCCCTGTTTCAGCAGATCCTGAAACAAGTCGCGATATTCCCCTTTTTGCCCTCGGATGAGCGGAGCGACGAGGGAAAAACGCGAGCCCGCGGGAAACTCGAGAATCCGAGCGATGATCTGTTCGCGTGATTGGGCCGTCACTTCCCCGCCGCACCGTGGACAAAACGCCTGTCCGACTCGAGCATACAAGACGCGGAGGTAGTCGTAGATTTCCGTGATCGTCCCCACGGTGGAGCGTGGATTCGACCCGGACGACTTCTGGGATATCGAGATCGAGGGACTGAGTCCCGAGATGTGATCGAGATCCGGTTTGGGCATCTGGCCGAGAAATTGCCGCGCGAAGCTGGAGAGACTTTCGACATATCGGCGTTGGCCTTCGGCATAAAGCGTGTCGAAAGCCAGGGAACTTTTTCCCGATCCACTAACTCCCGTGAGGCAAATCAGCTGGTGCCGAGGGAGCGTGAGGTCGATGTTTCGCAGATTATGTTCTCGAGCCCCCTTGATGACGATATCAGAAGCGGTCATGCGTGCATGGGACTCCAGAAGGACTACAGAGACTACTCGGTTTTGGGGAACGTCGGTCCGGGGCGGCGAAGCAGTCGGCCATGGGCATGCAAGTCGTCCCCCAAAACCTCGAAGGTCAGGTGTTGAAGCTGTCCGGCTAACTGCATTCGAGGTCGGCCCTGTCCGCCAATCGGGCCGAGCGCGTTTTCTCCTCCCACCAGCTTCGGGCCAAGGAACAGATGGCATTCATCAATCAGGTCGGCGTCGAAGAAGGCTCCCAGGACTCCCGCCCCCCCTTCCACCAGCAGATTGGTCATTCCGCGCTGGGCTAATTCCGTCAGAAGTTCCCGACACCGCCGCGAACGCTCCGACGCGCTGGCCTGCCAGACTTCACAACCGGCCGAACGGAGTTGCCGCAACTGCGTTTCGTCGGCATGTGGGCCGACCGCGACCAGCAGGGGCCCTTGTTCCAGGGTCTGGAGCAGCTGGCAGTCGAGCGGCAGTTGTCCGCTGGAGTCGAGTACGATTCGGGTCGGAGTCCGAGGTCCCGGAGGACGGACCGTCAGCAAGGGATTATCCTGCAGCACCGTCCCACGCCCCACCAGGATCGCGTCAACTCGGCCCCGAAGCCGATGTGCGACCGCTCGCGAGGCCGAGTTGGAGATCCAGCGACTGTCGCCCTCCGAGGGGGCGATCCGGCCATCCCAAGTCATGGCCCACTTGGCGATCACCCAGGGCAAACCTTGAGTGACCCGTTTACAGAAGGGGGCGTTCAGTGCGGCACATTCGGACTCCAGTATCCCTTGTTCGACAGTCAGTCCTCGCGATCGCAGCTCCGCGATGCCCTGACCGTTCATGAGGGGAAACGGGTCTTGTTGACCGACGAAGACGCGATCGATTCCGGCCGCCAGGATGGCTTGAGTACACGGGGGAGTTTTGCCATGGTGGCAACAAGGCTCCAGGGTAACGTAGAGGTCGGCCCCTCGAGCTTGTTTACCGGCCGCCTCAAGCGCCATCACCTCGGCATGCGGTCCACCAAACCGGGCATGCCATCCCTCCCCGACGACCCGGCCATCACGCACGACGACCGCCCCCACCATGGGATTCGGTTCGACGAAGCCTTCCCCCTGGGCCGCCAGCTTCAAGGCTCGAGCCATCCAGCGCCGATCCATGCCACGCGGCTCCTTCTCCTTACTCGGCGCCGGGAATCCAGAGTTTGGAAGGAGGGGATGAGCCTTCGGCCGGTTGGTCGGGCGTCCAGAGCACCGAACTCGAGTCCGAACCCTGGCCGGCCTCCGACCGCCCGCCGAATTCCTGAGTGGGCCGTCCCTGGGCGTCCGTGATTCCCATCATCGTGAAGAGCTGCTGGAGATTCTCCATCACCCCCGGCTCGTCCAGATGCTTCCTCATCAGCAAGTCCATGTCTTGCTGCAGGGTGTCAACTTCGCCGAGATTCATCTTGGCGAGCATTCCACGAAAGATCCACATTCCCGCCGGTTGATTGGCCTCCTGACACCACTCGCGAGCCATTTCCGCGTACCGTAGCTGAGTCCTCGCGGACCAAGACATTTCCGAGAGTTGCCGGAAGATCGGATTGAGGTCGATCTCGCTGCGCAGCGACGGTCGCTGGACAATCGTCTCGGCGACCTGGCGCAAGGGGCGAATCACGCCGGTCTGGTGAGACCAAGCGAACAGGGAGACCAGTTCGGAATCTGGAAAATCGTCCAGTTCGACATGATGAAAGGAAGAGAGACCCTCCCGCAGAACCTCTCCAAGACTCGTGGGACGCGAAGGCTCCTGGAGGCCCAATCGCTGCCAGACCGAACTGTAGTCCCCATCCCAAAGCGCGAACACCTGGTAGCTCTGCAGCATCACGAACGCAGCGGTTAGTCGAGCCTGATAGGCCGGATCATGGGCGACTTCCTGGGGCGTCTTTTCGTGCAGGTAAGGGTGCGGCTCCTCGAGCCAGCGGTTCGTGACGATGTCGGTCACCGCCGCCTCGACGATCGCCGAACGCTTCATCGGGTTAAAGTGGTCGGGAAACATGAGGGCGATCCGACCGGAAAGATCGAGGCGACTTCGGCCCGTCGCTTCCAACTCTTCCACGGGACCGTCGACATACTCCCCCAGCCTTTCCTTGACCAGATCTTGTAGATTCAACCCGGGAGTCAAGGTCGCGTGGACCTCCACCCAGGGCTCCCGGTCCGGCTGGCGCCCAAACACCGACGCGTGGGCCACTGGAATGGGAAAGTCTTGGTAGGTGAGGTCATCGGACTCACGCGGCAGTTCGTGGCTCCCGAACACCACCCGAAACTTCGGAATCGGGACACCCTCCTCGCGCGATTCGCTCGGGTCCGGAGATTGCACGATCGATTGACGATCCGATAGCAAATGCTCCGTCAGCCGATCCATATCCTTGACTTGGTAAACCGCGGCGACGCGGGGAATGGTCGTTTCCGCCTGAGCAATATGCAGCTCGCGCAAATGGTAAGCCACGATGATCGCGTCCGCGGCCAGGAAGACCGGCACGCCCGGCATCTCCGCAAGTCGGCTGAACTCGCGATAGGATGTTTCGACATCCCCCAAGTTTCCGCTCAGCACCGCCAGCATTCCGGCTGCCCACGGATTGTCCGGCTGCTCCTGCACCAGCTTGACAACCTCGTCTCGGGCCATCCGCCACCGCCCCGCCTCGCTTAGCTGAAAAATGAGGTCGTTTCCCTGGTCGGAGAAAAGCTGAGAGAGACGCGCCACCAGCTCGTCCTTGATCGGATGGGGGATCTGGGACTCATGGGCGATCATCTCCTGCAACTCGAGACTGAACGAATGGCGGAACTTGGTCAGTTTCAAGACAAAGTGATTCAGTCCGGCCGCAGCCTGGTACAGATTAAGTGCGTAGGCGACATGGGCCGAATTGGCCATGACCGAGAGAAGCAACTGCGGAACCGCATTCTGCAACCGCTCCACGGAATCCTGGATACGTTCGAGCGCCTCGTACCATTCACCCGACAAGAGGGCGTCTTGGGCTTGAGCGGCATAAGTGATGGGATGATCGGGCGCGACGCTTGCCAAACGCCGAGTCACGTCACGACATGCCTCGGTCTCCTCCGGATCGGTGAATGTCGCCTTGAGGCCCAAGAAACAGACTTGATCGGGAACTTTCTCGACCAAGCGATCGGTCAGAGCGGAAGCCGCCGCGAACTGCTCCGCCTCCATTAACTCGAAGACCTTTAAGTAGTCGGCGAGATGCTCCCTCGGACAGCAGAACTTGATCTTCTTTCCCGATCCGAGCGGGCAAATACTGTAGGCATTCAGTGCCATGGTGTTTCTATTCCTTCCCGTGCTTGGCAAGCAGGTGGCATGACGGGGGACAATGGGGGCGATATGAAGGGACGGAACGGGCCGTCGAAAAGGGCATCATCGCTGTCACTCGACGAGTCCCCCACCACAAGGCAGGGGATGAGCCGTGATGCCGCAATTTCTCCGGTCGGCATTTCCGGCATTGTCGGCATCCTAGCAGACCCATGAGACGTTGACGAGTCGGCGGGGTGGCCACCGAGGGGTGTGCCCCCCGCCAAGTTAGAACAAGAGCAAGTCAGACCAAGACCAAATTAAGCCCCCGTCAAGATTAGACCACAACCGAGTCAGCCCCCCGTCAACGCCGCCCGCTTGTTCTGAATCAGTTCGAGCAGCGCCTTCTGAGGGTCGGCAAACTTCTTCAACCCCTCCTCCATCAACACTTGCTCCAACTGTTCGAAATCGACTTCCCGATCAATCTCCTCCAATACGGACGCCTCGGGGAATTGATCGACCTTTCGCGAAAATTCGAGCCCCGATTCGTCCACCGCCTGATTGGTCGCCGGAGGATTCGTCTGAATGTCGCTTCCAGCCAACGCCGCCACGTACTTCCAGGGAGGATCCGTCGGCTTCTTGGTTCCCGTGCTGGCAAACACGATCTCTTGCCGCAGCGGTGTCGCGTTTGCCTGCCAGAATTCCTGGTTCGCCTGCCACATCCGCTGGGCGTTCACAATCCCCACCAACCCTTGGGCAGCGGGCGAAAGCTGGGGAACGTGCTTTTCCGTGTAGACGTCCAGCCGAGAGACAAAAATGCTGTAAACACTCTTGAAGTGCGTCAAGTCACCTCGACGCCGAGCCCCTTTCCAGATGGCATCCCGAGCCAACTCGTATTGCCGGAGCGAGAAAATCAACGTGACATTCAGAGGAATGCCCGCGGCAGCCAGCTCCTCCAAAGCCCCCAGCCCCGCAGGAGTCGCCGGGACCTTGATCATCCGGTTCTTGTGACCCGTCGCCCAATGCTGCGCCAGCTCGATATACCGCTGAACGCGCTCCTGATGTGGAGGCGCCGTCCCCTCGTCCTCCAGCAGAGGGTCGAGTTCAAAGCTGACGTAACCATCATCGCCGGCCGTCGATTCCCAAACGGGAAGGAAGACCTGCTGAGCGGCCTGGACGAGAAGATCGGTCATTCCCCAGGCAATGTCCAAGTCCTCCTTGCCGGCGTCCAGAAGCTTCTCAATCTCGTCGTCAAAACGTCCGGTCTTCAGTAGGTCGGCCACGATGATCGGGTTGGATGTTGCCCCGGTCGCCCCCCATTGGCGATTCGAACGGACCAAGTCGGGATCAATTGAATCCAACCATAGTTTCGTGCCACACTCCATCAAACTGGTCAACGACTTCGACATCTCAACCCTCCTTCTCGATGACGCTCTTCTTTCGTCGCCCCGCGACAAGTTCACTACTGACCACTTCACTACTGACCACTTCACTACTGACCACTCTCCACTTTCCCCGGTCCACTGTCAATTGTCGGTGCACCACTCAGAGCCCCGCCGGCTCACTCCCCCCAGTCGGGCCCTCCGTTTTTCCCAATCGCGCCAGAACGCTCCAGAAACAGCTTATATGGGGGGGCAGATTGTCGAAGGGCTTGGAGATTGACATAGACGCAACTTCCGAGGACCGTTAGGCTTGAAGTGTTCGGATCCACCTCGCAACGAACCATTCCTTCCCAACGCCACCCCGCTTGTCCTTATGAAATCGACGTTCTTTTCTCGATACGCCCTCGTTGTCCTCTGCGTGGTCTTCTTTCTGCTGCCTTTCGCCCTCCGGGGTTCCCGGATGGCACTGCAGCACATGAAGAACGATGTGAAGGACTGGCTCCCCTCCACCTTCCAGGAAACGATGATTCTGGAGTGGTTTGGCGAGCATTTCGTCAACGAGCGATTCGTGGTCATGACGTGGCCCGGCTGCTCGACCGATGACGAGCGTTTTGACTTGATGGTCAGCAAACTGGAGGGGGACACCGCCCCGCCAAACGAAGAAGAACTGATCCCAACGGCCGAGGAGGCGGAGGGAGACGTGCAGCTCCAGCGGCTGCGCGAGGACTACAAGGCGCGGCTGATGGGGGACCGCCTGGGACTCTTCCACACGGGGGATTTTCGCCAGAACTGGGCGGGACAGGACGAGAAATGGTTCAAGGGGGATGGTGACAGTTGGTATTACTTGCTCCCCGATGGGAGCCTCTATCGCTGGGACGCCGGAACCAGTGTCCTGGCCGGCATCAAGGTCCGCTTTGATCAGATGCGGGGGATCCCGCTTCAGGGGACGTTGATCGCCCAACTTCGTGATGACGTCGAATCGAGCAGGGAGGACCAGGAGGACCCGACCGCCGGGGAGGAAAATCGCTTCTACCGCGATCCTCGGCGCTTCATGGCCAGGATGTTCACCACCGTGGTCACGGGCCCCCAAGTCCTGGAACAACTTACCGTTCCCGAGGGCCCACTGTGGCCCTATGGTGACATCGCCGAGTCGGAAAAACCTCACATCGCCCGGGCGAAGGCGATGGCCCGCCTCTCGGGAAATCTCTTCGGTCCCGCTCATCACGAGGACTTCACCTGGACCGCCGAGGAGTTTTTGCTGCGGATTCCCGCCGAAAAACTGAACGAGCTTCCCGCCGATTGGCAGCCGATTTTCAACGAGTTTGTCCGTGATCTGGTGGAGTCGGAGTACCGTGGGGACCGCCAACGGTTGTTGCGAGCCGACTTTTTCGCTCGGCAACGCCATTGGGACGCGTTGTGGGCCCGATTCGAAGTCGCCCCTCCCGCCCTGCAAACCTGCATCGTCCTGACGCTCAGTGAAGCCGCCAAACGGGATATGCGTCGAGTGGTCGGACGTCCGATGCTGGGGCGTCCTCGAGGCCAGTTGCTGGCCCTGGCCGAGGAATGCAATATTTCCACGGGAGACTTCGGCGATCTGAAACTGGGCGGCCCTCCGGTCGACAACATTGCCATTGACGAGGAGGGCTCGATCACGCTGGTCCGACTGGTCGGTTTCTGCGTGGCCCTGGGGTTGGGGCTTTCGTTCGCTTGCTTCCGCAGCATCCCGGTCACCTTGATGGTCTTCCTGGTCGGGGGCATTAGCGCCGTGACCAGCATGTCGGTCGTTTACTGGACCGGATGGTCCGCCGACGCGGTGCTGATGTCCATGCCTTCGCTGGTCTACGTGCTGGGAATATCCGGCGCGGTCCACATTGTGAACTACTACCGCGATGCTTGCGAGGAACATGGACTGGAAGGTGCACCCGAGCGCGCGTTGGCCATGGGCTGGGGGCCCTGCACCCTGGCCGCCTTCACCACGTCCTTGGGCCTGGGTTCGCTTTACGCCAGTAACCTGATGCCGATCAAGAAGTTCGGGCTCTTCTCCGCCATCGGGGTCATGGCCACGCTCATTCTGCTGTTCACCTATCTCCCCGCCGCCCTGCAACTTTGGCCCCCCGGCTACCACGAGAACAAGACGAAGAAATCTTCGGGAAACTCCTCTCATGGCGGAGGGATCCTGGCGGAATTCTGGGTCCGTTTGGGCCGCTGGGTCGTCCGGCGACACTACTGGGTGTCGGCCGTCTGCCTGACCGCCATGGTCGGGCTCGGCTACGGCATCACTCAAATCAATACCTCCGTCCAACTGCTAAAGCTGTTCGACCAGAACGCCAAAATCATCCGTGATTATCGCTGGCTGGAAGATAACCTCGGTGAATTGGTCCCCATGGAGATCGTGGTCCGAGTGATGCCGGAACTACTTCGTCCCTCCACGGCCGCGCTGAAAGAACGGGAAGAGGTCGATCCGACGGACCGCTTCAAGCTGAGCTTTCTGGAACGAGTCGAGATTACTCGTCGAGTTCAAAAGGCGGTGGAGAACGAGTTTGGTCCGGATGGTCGGGAAATCGTGGGACGTGGAATGTCGGCGGCCACGTTCGCTCCCGATCCCCCGCCTCCCCAAGCCCC
>JBJHCD010000181.1:8131-8686 GCA_050485845.1 Pirellulaceae bacterium
CGGATCGATTCCGATCCGGACTTCTGGGGGAGCGAACTTTGGAGAATCAGCCTGCGGGTCGGAGCCCTCAGCGACGTGGACTACGGCCAGTTCGTCCATGAATTGAAACATGCCGTGGAACCGGTCGTCGCGGCCTATAACACTCGTCAAGAGATCTTGACCGCCATCGACCGACAGCGGCGCGAGTCGGGTCGAGAGGAAGGGGGGTTCTCCCAAGCTCGAATTGCCATCCTGGGACACGCCGATCCGCTCCGCACCGCCGAAATGGCCACCGTCAGCCCAGTTTCCCTGAGTTCCGAGGAATCACAGTCCGGGGAATCATCCGGGGAAACGTCCCTCGATTCCCCCGCCCAGCAGTCTCGGCTCTATACCACGACGCTGGCCGAATTGCTGATCAATGCCGGCTTCGATGGTCGCTTCGCCGTGGATTGGGTCGATCCCGACGAATTTCAGCTAACTCCGGAGGACCTGAAAAACGACTTGGCGGTTTACGACTGCGTGGTGGTCACTCGCTCGCACGAGCAGTACGAACTTCCCTTTATCGAGGAGCATTCC
>JBJHCD010000182.1:0-4335 GCA_050485845.1 Pirellulaceae bacterium
CAATAACGCCGTTCGAGATCTACTGGGGGACCTGACGCGACCTGCCAGTCGCTTTCCCAAGGAAGACTTTATTCACGGGTTCACCAATCAGGTGGCTGGACTCGGGATCTCGCCGCTGCAGGCCGAGGGCTACAGCGAGGCGGCCGAGCGATTGGCGCAGGCCGCATTTCGAGCGGGTAACGCCGAGCGACTTCTGCCGATTGCTCCGACCGAGTTGAAACCGGGCGACCCGGCCAGTTCCGCGTGGGCTGTCGCTTTCGTACGGGATTTCGGCCGCAAGGCCTTCCGTCGGCCGTTGTCCAACGCGGAAGTCGAACTCTACACCCAACTGCTGCTCGAGGAAGTGGCCCGGACGGGCGAACTGCTGGCCGGTCCCCGATTGATCGTGGAAGCAATGCTGCAGTCCCCCCATTTTCTCTATCGAATCGAGCGAGGCTCGGAAAGCCCTCATCGAGCGTATGAGATTGCCGGACGACTCTCCTATTTTCTCTGGGACACGATGCCGGACGAGGAGCTTCTCCGTGCGGCGGAGGCTGGGGAATTGGACAGCGTCGCGGGCGTGGAAACCTGGGCCCGCACGATGCTCGAGGACTCGAGGGCTCGAGCCGCCTTCGATGAATTTCTGGCCCAGTGGATGCGATTTGACCGAGTTCTCTCGGCCACCAGGGATCGGCGTCGATTTCCCGACTTTAGCCAAGATACCGCGGTCGCCATGACCGAAGAGACTCGAAGGCTCTTTCACCACGTTGTCTGGGAGAATCGAAGCTTCCTCGAATTCCTCACGGCCGACTATACATTTATCAATGGTGAATTGGCCCAAGTTTATGGACTGCCCGAGCCGAGTGAGGAGTTCGAGCGGGTACAGTACCCGTCTGACAGTGGGAGAAGTGGAGTTCTCGGCCATGGATCTTTGTTGATGTTGACCAGCAAGCCGGGTGAAACCTCTCCAACCAGTCGAGGGTTATTCATTCGAAATCAATTTCTGGCTCAGGAGGTTCCCCCTCCCCCCCCCGACGCCAGCACGGAATTGCCCGACGTGACGGAAGACCGTCCCATGACCAACCGCGAGCGACTGGATGCCCATTTGAATCGTGAATCATGTGCTGCCTGCCACCGGCTGATCGATCCCATTGGCTTGGGGTTCGAAAAGTTCAATGCCATCGGGGCTTTTGAGGAGTCAATGTCCTTGCGATTTGGCACTCGGGCCGCCCCGCGGACGGTCGAACTGGAACTGGACACTTCCGCCTACATTCAAGGGCTGGAAAACTCCGACTTCTCGACTCCGAAAGAACTGGGCCATATCCTAGCGGAGAGCGAAATGTTCCATCGCAGCATGGTGAAACAGGTGTTTCGCTATGCGATGGGGCGACTCGAATCGGATCGCGACCGAGCGGTGATTGACTCGCTGGTCGAGGATTTTCGAGCATCGGACTTTCGCTTTCGCGAACTGATTGTTTCCTTGGTAACTTCCGAACTATTCCTTGAAGGGGGTTCGAATCGACCATGACGCATCACGCCATCTCCCGCCGCTCGTTTCTCCGTGGAATCGGGTTGTCTGGTGCCGCCATTCAAGTGGCGCTTCCCACCTTCGAGGCTGCTTTCGATTCGAATGGTCGTGCCTTGGCCGCAACCGAGGAGGCACGGGCCCAGCCCATTCCAACTCGATTCATCACTTGGTTCAACGGCAACGGCATTGTCGAAAAATATTGGATTCCTCGAGAAGAGGGAGAGAACTACCAGATCACTCCCTGCCTGAGGCCCCTGGCTCGATTTCGAGATGACATTCATATCCTGAGCGGCGTGGACAACGCGGCCGCTCGACTTCCCGGACCGGGGAACGGGCACCACACGTCCATGAGTGGATTGGTCTCTTGCCAGGCCTTCACGGGGCGAGGTGCGGGAGGGATGTCGATCGACCAGTCCGTGGCTCAGGCCATCGGACAGCAGAGCCGTTTTCGCTCGCTGCAGGTCGGGGTCTGCCAGGAGTCGTTCGGCGAGAGCATTCAGCGGAACATGAGTTGGGCTGGGCGGGACCGGCCACTTCCTCCCGAGATGATTCCTCATCGACTGTTCGACCGCCTATTCGGTTCGCGGGAACAGTACTGGATCGAGCGGAAGCGAAGCATTCTCGATGCTGTCCAGGATGAAGCTCGATCACTCAAGCAGGATCTCGGCTACAGCGACCAGCAGCGGCTCGAGGAATATCTCGACTCGGTCCGAAGTCTGGAACGTTCCGTCGCGAGCCTCCCCCCCGAATACTCACAGGTATGCGAGCGGCCGCCTGAAGGGGGCGACCTGAAGGATTGGCCTCGGATTGCCAAGCTACAAACCGACTTGTTGGTGCACGCTCTCGCGTCCCGACAGACTCGAGTTGCTTCGTACATGCTGACGAAGTGCCAAGGGCTTTCTCGGTTCGCATGGCTCGGTTACACCTACCAGCGGCATCACGAGTACACTCACGATCGCGCCGATAGTCCCGAAAGTCAGCGGATCATGCGGGACATTTGCACTTGGCACGTGGAGGAGTTCGCCTACTTGCTGGCCAAGCTGAAATCGATGCCCGAAGGGGCCGGCACGCTCCTGGACCACACCTGCGTCGTGTTCGCGCATGAACATGCCGAGGCCAATCCGCACAAGAACGCGGGGCTGGCCATGATCGTGGCGGGACACGCGGGAGGGATGAAGACGGGCCGCCATACCCGAGTCGCCGGCACGGTGGGAGATCTCTACTTGACGCTGGCCGAAGAGGCCGTCGGAGCCCGCATCGGCTCGTACCCCACGGCCTCCAAGAAGCTGACCCAGATCATCTGACGCCGAGAATCCGGAGGCTCGGACGACTTAATGCTCGAATAGCCCCCGATTATCGGAAGGCAAAAACCTGACACTCGGGTAGCTCGTCTCGCAATTGCTGGAGCACCTCCGGGGAGACGTCCACTTCCCCGAGGTAGAGCCTGCGAAGTTGAGTCAATTGGCCGAGGGCTTGAATCCCCTCGGCACTCAGCTTCGCATCGTGAAGCTCCAAGACTTTCAGCGAGTTCATCTGCTGCAAAGCCGAGACGGCTCGGTCGTCGATCCGGGAACACCCCCTCAGCCGAAGTTGCTCCAGCCGGGGGAGTCGAGTCAGTGACTCCAGACCTCGGTGGCCGACCCGAGTTCCCGAGAGGTTCAGTGTAGTCAGGTTCTCGAGTGTGGCGAGCCGAGCGACACCACGATCGGTCAGTCCCGTGTGGGCCAAATCGAGATGTTCCAGTTGGTCGAGCTGGGCGATTTCTTCGATATTGAAGTCGGTAACCGAGACGCTCCAGAGCCCCGAGTCGGTACGTTGTTCGCCCGCCACGTCCAGGGAGCGGAGGGAGGGAATCAGCTTCAGCATCGGCAAGGCAACGCCGCTCATCTTATTGCCACCGAACCCCAGATGTTCCAGCTCTTCCAGGGCCGCCAGTTTTTCGAAGAAGTCATCGTTCACTCGACTAAAACCAACGTCAAGAAATCGCAAATTCGTCAGCTCGGCTAAATGCTCGAACAGGGAACTGGTGACCTTCGTTCCGCTCACGTCGAGCCATTTCAGTTCCCGCCACGACTTCAGATGAGCGACTCCAAGGTCCGTGACATTCTCCGCGTGGCGAAGGTTCAGCGACTTGACGTGTTGCAACGGAATCAGATGTTCCAGTCCCAAATCAGTGATTTTGGTATACGAGAGATCGATCTGTTCCAACTGCGGAAAGGTGGCCAATTTGGCGAGATCGGCATCGGTTACCCAACTGCGCGGAAGTGCCACGCCGGTCACCTCGCCCAAGTCATTCACCGTCACCTCTCCTCCTAAGTCCTCGATCCAAGCGATCAAGGGCTGGGGCGGGTTGACGAAATCTTCGCCAAGAATTTGCAGGGATTGGTTGGGCGAGATAATGGTCAGGAGAAATGCGAGGGTCCAGCTTACAGCAAGCGTGCGGCTCGTGGCGCGAGGCAGGTGGTGAATCATGGGAACGGTCCCCCTCCGAGAACAGAAATGAAACGAACCGGACGCGTTGTCCCGGGTCATGCCCCGCGACGCTTGGGGTCGCTCGAAAGTGGATCCCAAATGATCTCGCAGTCCGGCAACGCCTCGCGAATGACCTGATATCCTTCCGAAGTGACCAGTGTGTGGTAGAGGTTCAGAAACTCCAACTTCTTCCACTCGGCAATCGTCTCGGCGGACGAGTCACTGATGTTCGCGCTATCGAGACTCAACCGGCGAAGTTCTGGCAGGCCCGCGAGGGAACGGAGCCCCGCGTCACTGACCGAGGTATAGTCGAACTCCAAGGATTCCAACTTGGCGAATTGAGCTATCCGTGACAG
>JBJHCD010000182.1:4345-7011 GCA_050485845.1 Pirellulaceae bacterium
CCTTCAGCTCACTTAATGCACGTGTCCCGCGATCCGTGAGGCGACAGTAGCTGAGCAGCAGGGATTCGAGCGTCGTGAGCTTGCCGACATGGCCCAAACCCCGGTCGCCGATGTCCGTGCTATCGAGGTCCAGCCGCCGAAGATTTTGGAGAGCGGTCAGGGGTTCGAGCCCCGCATCGGTGATGTCGGTGAACGCCAGGCGCAAGTCTTCGAGCGTGTTGATCGCGGCAAGGTGAGTCAGCCCTTCATCGAGCAGGGGGGTCCCGGTAAGGTTGAGACGCTTCAAGGGGAGATGCGTGAGATGAGCTAGTCCGGGGCCTTCCACCAAAGTCTGGGCCAGGGAAAGGTCTTCCAGTTGGCTCGCTTGTTGCAGGTGGCGGAGCCCAAGATCGGAAACACCGGTGCCGCCCAGATGGAGTGACCGGAGGTTGGTGAGCCGAGCGAGATGTTCCAGCCCTAAATCGCCGATTTCCGTCGCCTCGAGATCCAGTTCCTGGAGGTGCTCTCGAGTCGCCAGGTTTTCGAGCAGGCGGTCCGTCAAGCTCGTCGAGCGGAGGGCGACGGCAACAAGACGTTCCGATTCGACTCGAGCTTGACCTCCCATCAGGCGGACCCATTGGGCCACTTCCAGGTCATCGGGGTCCTCGAGGATGCGATCGGCCTGGGCTGGAATTTCCGGCCGAACGGAAAGGTCGACAAAATCAACGCTGGCACCGGGGATGGCGGACATCAGCTCTTCCACCCCGGCTCGAGTTACTCGAGTGTATCGCAGGTCGACCTGCCGCAGTCGGGAAAAGTTCTTCAGTTGTTCGACGCCCGCATTGCTGATGCGAGTCCCGTAAAGATTCAGCACCTCGAGGTCCTGCATCTCGGAGAGATGCCCCAGTCCCTCGTCGGTAAGTTCTGTTCCGTACAGGTTGAGGTGCGTTAGTTGCGTAAGGGGGCTGAGGTGAGCGACGCCGGCATCACTAAGCCCCGTGCCGCCGAGGTCGAGATGCACGAGTTCGGTCATGCCCTTGAGAGCCGCCGCTCCCTGATCGGTGATCAGAGCGTCACGTAGTAGCAGTCGCCTCATGCCGGTCGCCCCTTCGAGCTGCCGCAGTCCTTCGTCGTTGACCGGACAGTAGCTAAGGTTCAAGGACCGCAGCGCGGTGAACGGAGCAAGCTGGCGTCCTCGCACAGCGGTGTTTTCCAGGTCGAGCACGCGGAGTGTGGGACCCAGCGGGGCCAGTTCTTCCAGGCCGTCGTCTTGGAACTTAATTCGAGCGAGGTAGGTGTAGCTGAACGTGAGTTGCTCGAGCGTGGCGACGTTGGCCAGATGCTTGAGATCTCGGCTATAGTCGGTCGGAGCACTGGCGCGGGGATTCCACATGGGTCCGGGTAGGTGGAGTCGCCGGAGGCACTTCAGTTCCGAAAGTCGTTCCAGGTCTGGAGGCAGGATGTTGGCACCGACCAGGTCGACCATTTCGAGCTGAAACTTTTCGTTAGGCAACTCGGCGATGCCGGCGATCTCGGCGGCGTCCCCGGACATTTCCACAATCCCGACTCGGCCTCCCATGGACAGAACCCATTCGGCCACCCGACGATCGGGCGCTTCTCCCCATGCCGCATGGCACCAGGCCAGGACCATCAGGCTCGCGATGGCACTGGACAGCCATCGTGATCGGCTGAGAATTGGGCCTCGCGGATTCGCACGACGGGAACCGTCGTGTCGGAAGCAGTGTTGGAGGAAGTCAATTCGCCCGAGGCAGACTCGTCGCCCAGCGACTTGTCGGGAGTCTTGACGAGGCTCGGTTTTCCCGCATGGGGTTGTGTTCAGCCAACTCCGCATGATTCGCTCTCTCCCCTCATTGCCTGAATTCCCGATCCGAATTCCCGATCTTCCCGTTCCCGGCGGCGAAAACGAGGAAGCAGAGACGCGCGGCTTCGGCAGTCGCGCGCACGGCGTCCGGGCGGTCCTTGGTAACTATCGGATGAACCGAGATTTTACCAAGTTACCGCGGGAGAAGTGGCAGGTGGAGCCAGGAATTTCAGCGAGTGGCGATGGTCTCTTGCAGCGGACGGAGGATTTGGTCGACCATGTGGTTCTCGACCATTTCCTGGCAGAGCGCCGACAATCGCCCGAAGGCGTCGACGAACGTTTCGCCCCGCTCGAGGCTACCGTAGCGGCGAATGGTCAGGTAGACGCTCAATTGGTCCTCGGGGAATTCGCCCGAGCGGACATGGTAGGCGCTGGTTCGCGACTCGAAGCTCAGGCGGCACTGAGTCCGGCAATCTTCGTCGAGTGCCAGTTGGATGGAGGGCTCATTGCAGATGATGGAGGCCCCCGGCATGCTGGCCATTCCTTCGAACGGTGCGATCAGGCCGAGCGCTTCGGCCAGCAGTTGGCTATGGTTGCCGCGGTAGGTGAAATCGAACCCGTACATGACATTGAGCGATTCGCAGTCGAGCGGGCTGATGGAGAGACTGAAGGGGAGTAGATCCAGGAGGAGGGCATGCTGCTGCATTGCCTCTTCGTCCGAGGGGGGATTGACGTAGCCCGAGCAAACTCGGCGAGGTTCCACGCTGGTCCAGCGGTAGGAGCCTTGATCTTTGTCTTCTTCGAGGACGAATTCCTGGCGGTCGCGATTGTAGAAGTTACGCATGCTGGGGTACTTCTTCTGGAC
>JBJHCD010000182.1:7021-8680 GCA_050485845.1 Pirellulaceae bacterium
AGCGTCGTTTCTCGGTTCTGCGGCAGGTCCATCTCCGTATTGAGATTCATGTTGACGTAGTAGTCGTCACTGAATTCTTTGTAATGGGTCATGCGGAAGCTCCTTTCGCGTTAGGGGAAGCGGACCCCACGTTTGGGGCAAGGAGTCGTGCACATTCAATCACGTCCATGCCTCAAGTATAGAACGGGGACCAGATCCCTTCCATGGCGGCGAGCGAGTTAGATTGCCGAAAATACCGGGGTTGACATCCCGATGGTTCGGTATTTCTCGAACGAGAATCGATCGGCTCCTGTCTCCGCCTTCGGCAGAATCCTGAAGAAATGTCAAGAATTCTCGCCCCCCCGGACACAAAACCCTCCTTAAGGACAGAAGCATTCTGCCCATCAGAAGTACCCGAGAATGCCAGTTGTGGGGGGCGGTGAGAGCGATCCCCCTATCGATTTCCCATCCCCGCACGCCCGCCGTGCTAGCTAGGGTGCCCTGGGTACCAACGTTCCACCACTCACCGCCCCGCTCAAAACCCTCAATCCCACACGCCCGCCGCGCCAGCTAGGGTGCCCTGGGTACCGGCGTTCCACCCCACCTCCAATCCCCTTGCCATGGTGGCGTCGGATCGACGCGTCCCTCATGATAAACTCAGATGTCGACCGACCTCGGGTGGGTGCAATCCACGATGACTTCGTTCGGGGCGGCGGAATCGGCCTTGGGGTGAGTTTCGGTAAGATCATTGAGAGGGGCTTATTCGCGAGCCAATTCATTCTGGGCGGCAGGAGAGCGGAGGCACGACGGCGATGGGAATCAAGAAATCTGTTCCGCGGGGCCCGAACGGCTGGACCGTGACATTGAACACGCCGCTCGGTTGGTCTGCGTTTCAATGGCGGGATGGCCAGGTAAGCGCTTTGACGTTTGGCCATGATTCTCCGTTGGCGGCATCGGAGGGACTGGTCCGAGTGGCAAGTGATTTGAGGAAGCAGCCCGTCGGCCGCGACCAGGAGGAGGCCGGCCCAGATGGCCGAGAGATGGACCGGTATCTTTTACTGGAGGAGTTCCATTTCCCGGATTGCCTTCCATGGATCGAGGAGAGGTTGGCGGATGGATTCCGCGACGAATACGCAGCGGCCCCAGGCGATGAATTGGCCACGCAAGAAAGCCGGGATGGGGCGAGGAGGCAGTTGGTCACTCGGGAGGCGGGATGGATCGCCGAGCTTGCTTGGCGGTTGGTGGCTTACGGTCGGGGGGAGGTGGTTGATTTTCAGGATATCCCCCTGGATCAGTCGGCGTTGACGTCGTTTCGGCGGCAAGTGACGGAGGCTTGTCGAGCGATCCCGTACGGGACGACGTTGACGTATGCGGAGTTGGCTGAGCGAGTCGGCACGCCTCGGGGGGCTCGAGCGGTGGGGAACGTGATGCGACGCAATCCGTGGCCCTTGTTGGTTCCCTGTCATCGCGTGGTGGGGTCGAGTGGCAAACTCGGGGGCTATTCCGCTCCGGACGGACTCTCCATGAAGCGCCGCCTCCTCGCACTCGAGTCCGACGGTCTTCAGGCTCAAAATCTTGCGCAGGAGTGCCAGGAGGTCATTTCGCATGGACCTCGCATTGCGGTTGGCACCCCCAGCTGACCCACCGGTCCCCCCAAAACCTCCATCCCCACCTCACCCT
>JBJHCD010000183.1:0-4299 GCA_050485845.1 Pirellulaceae bacterium
AAGGTCGTCGGTGGCGACGGCGACTTGAGGCATCCACCGCAACCCGGTAGGGTGACCAGCAAAACCACCAGACTCCAGAAACCGATCCGGTATCGCCAGGGAGCGATCGCGTGGACCTGAGGAGATTTCATCGATCATTCTGCCTTGCTGCAAGACGTGGGACGAGAACTCGGGACCAACGGCCAGCGCCAGTATATCGGATCGTGGGAACCCCGCATGAACCAGTACGCCATTCTACCCGCCGCCGGGCGCAGCCGCCGCATGGGGCAACCCAAACTTCAGATGCCCTGGGGAAACCATGCCACGATGCTGGAAGCCACGCTGGCCACCTGGGCCTCCAACAACGTGACGGAAGTTCTGGTTATCGTCCATCCGGATGACCACCAATTGCAGCGAATCGTCCAGCGCACCACCGCTCGACTCATCGTTCCCCAAGAGCCTCCCCCCGAAATGAAAATCTCAATTCGCGAGGGACTGCGATGGCTCGCGAAACACCGTAACCCCACTGCCGACGATGTCTGGCTGCTCGCCCCCGCCGACATGCCCCGCTTTTCTCCTCGAGTGGTCGCCACGCTGATCGCTCGCCACCAGCAACAGATCTCGGCTCCCGCCGATCTCCCCTTGCATTCCACGACCGACGTGCCGGCCATCATCGTACCGCGGTATGCCGGACAACGAGGTCATCCGGTTCTCTTTCCTTGGCCCCTGGCCGCGGAGGTCGAACAACTCGATTCCTCCGAGGGAGTCAATACGCTCCTCGGCCGCCACCGCATTCTGGAACTGGATGTCGAGGATCCGGACATTCTCCAGGACGTCGATACGCCGGAAGACTACCAGCGACTACGGCCGACCGGCGAAGAACCCTGATGTCGCTCGGTCCCAATCGTTCGGACTTCCTTTCCTCCCCCCCACTGCCGATAGACATCCCCGGCCGACTCGGCGGCGGCCACGGATTAGAATCCAAGGAGGGGATCGGCAACGCCCTCTTGACTGGCCGGGCGGCCGAACCGGTATGATTGCGAGCGAAGCATGCTCGCCGGAGTGTCCCTGGCGCCCTGAGAGTCCCTAGAGAGCGTCTTCGCGTTTTTCCACACAATCCACTTTGGTAAAGAGTCTTCCCATGATTCACGTGATCGCCACGATTGAAATTGCCCCGGGGTTGCGGAAGGAGTTCCTCCGCGAATTTCACGGGATTGTCGACGAGGTTCGCTCGGAAAAGGGCTGTTTGGCCTACGAACCGACGATCGATGAGCCGACGACGCTCCCCAATCAACCTCCCGTGCGAGAGAACGTCGTGACGATCGTGGAGAAGTGGAAATCGCTGGAAGACCTGGAGGCTCACTTGATTGCTCCCCACATGGTCACCTATCGCCACCGCGTCAAGGAGCTAGTGCGAAGCACGTCGCTCCAAGTTCTCCGCACGGCGTAGGTGGTTCGAACGCCGCCTCGAGAATTCCTTTTGCCCGACACCGAGATTCGCCCCATGCGTGACACCATCCAGAGACTCAGTGATGCCCTCCAATCCGAACAGACCGTGGCCTACTGCCGACTCGTGGAAACTCGAGGTTCCACGCCACAGAAGGCAGGCGCGGTGATGTTGGTCTATCCCGATGGCTCCCAGGCCGGAACTTTGGGGGGAGGTTGCGTGGAGGCCGAGGTCAAGCGGCAGGCGCTCGCCGTGATTTCCTCGGGACAACCCGAGATTGCTCGATTTCAACTCGACCACGACTATGGTTGGGACGACGGCCTGATTTGCGGCGGCCGGATGCAAATCCTGATTGAACCCGTCGCCACCGAACCGGTTCGGGCCTTCTATCGCCAGTTGGCGGACCGTATTCTGTCGGGGGAAGGAGTGACCGAGGCGATTGAGTTCTCCGCGACCGACGCCGACATCGCCGAACCACTCGTCCCCAGCAGCTATCTGTTTGACGAACAGCAACGGGAAATCGCCTCGCTCCGCGGGACGGACAACTCGGCGCGCCAAAGTCAATTGACCGCGGCGCTCCGCTCCCTCGCGCAGCGTCCCCGTCCCTATGCCGCTCAGGGAGTCGCCTACCTCCCTGCCCTCCCCCGCTGCCGCCTGATCATCGTGGGAGGAGGACATGTCGGCAAGGCCGTGGCCGATCTGGCCGTCGATCTGGACTTCGATGTCTGGGTCGTGGATGATCGGGAAGAGTATGTGGCCGCCGACCGATTCCCGCGCGCACAGCGTCGGATCGGAGGAATCATGTCGGAAGTGCTGCCCGATCTCGAGATCACTCGAGACACCTACTGCCTCATCGTGACTCGAGGACACAATCATGACGAAGAGGCCTTGTTTCATTTGGCCGAGCGGGGGGCGCGCTACGTCGGCCTGATTGGGAGTCGGCGGAAGATCCGAATGATCTTCGAAGATCTGCTCGATCAAGGCATTACCGCCGAAGCCCTGGAACAAGTTTACGCTCCGCTCGGAATCAACATCGGTTCCCAGACAGTCTCCGAGATCGCGGTCAGTATCTGCGCTGAACTGGTGGCTCATCGGAATTGCGAGGGGCGAGTTCCAGGTCGGCCTGACAAGATACTGGTACCCCCCGGTGGCCAGGATTCCGAACCTTGAGCCCGCTCGGGATCTGGAATCGAAGCCACCAGCACCTCTCGAGTCGAAACTTCAGTTTTCTCGTGGTCCGGCTGGAGATCGCTGGGGAAAACGGTGCGGAAAGAGGCTCTGAGTGATCGCGGACGCCGACTCTTCGTCCCCCAAGGCTCGCAAGATCACGACCAATTGCATCCGCATCGACATCAAACCGCCGTGAAGGTGCGGGCCCCCGCTCGATCGTTCCCGATCGAATCGTTCCAGCATCTCCTCCAGCAGATCGCGCGCCTCTTCCAGCGACTGGGGATCTCCTTCCTCCTCTCCCCGCACACGTTTCAGGTCCGCCCATTCCATCACGCCCACGAGCAACGCATGGCGGTGGAACTCCTGCTCGGGAAAGCGGGCGACCATGTACTTCCATTCTTCGACTGCTCGACCCCAATCGCGATCCGCCCCCTCCCAATCTCCCTCCACCCGCGCCATCCTCGCTCGATTCCGGTAATTGGCCGCCAGAAGTGCCGGATACTCCGAGACGGTGGGAAACATTCGCCGAAGCTGTTGGGAAGCGGCAATCGATCGCTCCAGCAATTCCCCAGCCTCCTGGGAACTGAGGCTGGTCAGATACGTCCCGGCACACGAAAACAGGTCCGCAAGTTCCATTTGTAGCTCGGGACGGTCGGGAAAGTCCTTCACCAACTCGACGCGCAATTCCTGGGCACGCTGGAACGAAATCGCTGCCGAATCCGATTGGTGCGTGACCAGGTAGTGCAGAAAGCGGTGATGTTCCGCTCGGGCCAACGCAACTCGATATTCCGTCCGCCCAACCTCTTCCGCCAAGAGCCTCTCCAGTAACTGGCAGGCACGATCCGCGTCAGCTTCCATCGCCTGAACCTCATTCCAATCCGGAAGGCGATGATTTCGCCCCGGGCCATGCCGAGCGGGATGGGGAGGTTGGCTCGGTCCCCAGTCGCGTCTTGGCGGTGGCCCCGGGGGGATCGCGGTGAATGGCGCCGGTTCGATCCCCCTTCCCGGATGCGGCCCCGAGGGACTGGGCCCGGGAGGACGCCCTCGCGGAGGAACTCCAGGTGAAGCGGGACCATGAAACGCGTCCAGTACCATCCGCGCCATGCCGATCCGAGTCAGCACGGAGGAGGCTAAATCGTAACAACGAGCCAACTCGAACCGCAGCGTGGCGTCCTCCCCGTATCGCGTGGCCTGCTCCTCGAGAAAGCGGGCCGCCCGCCGGTGTTTCTCCACCACGTCTCGCCAACTTCGGCTCTCGCCGGCGGCATCAAGATCACCCCGACCATCGGGAAAGGGGGACGGAGGTGGGGCTGGCCGCAATTTGTCTCCCCAGAGAATGCCCCGGTCATTCTCCAGTCTGGCCATGGCAATCAGAAACTCGATCTGATCGGGAAACTGCTCATGCAACTGACGACATATTGTCAGCGCCGACACCAGGGATGCCTCGGCCTCCGCTTCCTGCCCCAACCGCTGTCGAATCTGGCCGATCCGCCGATGGGCCGTCGCGGTTTTCGATCGCAACCGGATATCTTCGCTGTTTTGCCGAGTCAACTGTTCGTAGAACGTCAGCAGACTTCGCAATAATTCGGCGTCGGCATCGGTCAGGACGGTCTCGTACCGTGGCGTTTCGTCGTTGTCCAGTTCCAATTCCAGCGACCGGGGAACGCCGCGTGAAGCGACGTGATCGAAGATCCCCTCGAAAG
>JBJHCD010000183.1:4309-8674 GCA_050485845.1 Pirellulaceae bacterium
CTCCTGAGCTTGCCGAGCCCACCGTTCGGAACGCTCCGCCGCGACTCGCGCATCGCGTGCATCCACCAAGGCGAGACCGGTCCTCCAATTCCCGATCGTGGCCACCAGGGCGACGGTGAAGAGCAGCAGGGCGGCCAGACTGCTGGAAGCCGCCAGATGGGGATTACGTCGGCACCATCGCCCCAACCGCTCCAAGCTTGACGCCCGGCGACCCAGAATTGGACGATCCTCGACGAATCGCCGGAGGTCCTCGGCCATCTCCGCCGCCGTCGAGTAGCGTGCGGCCGGATCATGGGCCGCCGCCTTCAGAATGATGGTTTCCAGATCACGAGGCACGTCGGCTCGCACCGCTCGGGGCATCGGAAACCGGTCCCGTCGCAGTCGTTCCATCAAAGATTCCGTCGCGGGAAACGCAGGCTGGCCCGTCACTAGTTCGAACAGAGTCAGACCGAGCCCGTAGATATCGGTCCTCGCGTCCGACTTTCCCTCCAATTGCTCCGGCGCCATGTAGGAGAGCGTGCCGACCAGGTCGCCTGTTTGAGTCAATTCGTGACGCTCGGCCATCTTGGCTAGTCCGAAGTCCGTAATCCAGACCTCCCCACGACGGTCCAACAGCAGATTGGAAGGTTTCACGTCTCGATGGAGCACGCCATGCTGATGAGCGTAACTGAGGGCATCGGCGACTTGAGCAACCACGGAGGCCATCCAAGTAAAATCGTGCCGCGGCGCCGATCGACCCTCGGGCGGAATCGTGGGAGCGCCTTCTCCATCGGTTCGCAGTTCGCTGAGCGGAATTCCTTCGATCAACTGCATGGCGAAGTAATGAATCCCGTCGTCCTCTCCGACGCCGAAAATCGGGACGATGTTCGTGTGGTGCAGTCGGGCCACCGCCTCCGATTCGCGGCGAAAACGGTGTAGCTGTTTCGGGGTGGGAGCGAACCCCGGCCCAAGCACCTTCAGGGCGATGCGTCTCTTCAGCGACTGCTGAACGGCCTCATAGACCACCCCCATGCCACCTCGGCCGATTTCCCGAAGTATCCGAAAATCGCCGATCATTTCCCGCTGGAGCGTCGAATGCCGTAGCGTGCTTCGAACTGTTCGAATCCGCTCCTGCTCCTGTTCACTCACCCGCACAAACAGAGCAATCGACTGAAACAACTGGCGAATCTGGGGACCCAATTCGGGAAAGCGGCGTTCGTATTCCGCCACCGTCGGCGATTCCCCCTGCCGCAAACGCTCCGCGAACTCGTCCGCCAAGACCTCCAAGGGATGCCGGTCCTCGGCCGAGGTCCCCTCGAAGGGAGCCTGAATCGATTCAGGCAGCGTCGATTGAGCCCGCGCCATTTCAGGCAGCGTCGATTCAGGCGGCGTCGCGCCAGTCAGCACGCGTTCAGTCAGCATCGGTACCTTCGCCATCAGGGAGCCTCGCTTTGCATCCGATTCATGACGTCGCTTAGTTTGGCCATGGCCCGCACATAACGGTTACTGGCCGCGGTCGGCGACAGTCCCAGGACTTCCGCCACTTGATTGTTGCCCAGATGTTCAAAATGGCGGAGGGCCAGAACCTCACGGTCCACGGGATCCATGGCCTGCAAGAATTTTTCCAACTGAACTTTCTCCTCGGCGCGAATCGCCGCTTGACTGGGCGTGGTCAGTTGAGCGGCGAAGGCCTCGGACATGACACGGCTGGCCGTGTCCGTACCGGCCGGTCCCCGCCAGGGAACCTCTTGCCGCGGGTCCCGCTTTTGGCCGAAGTGACGCCTCTGCAAGTCGATGAGAACCTGATAGGTCAACTGCCGGACCCAGACATAGAGGGAGACTCGGGGGCGCTCCAGATAGTCGTCCAGTCGCCGCGATACCTCCATCCAAGCCTCCTGGAGCACGTCTTCCGGGTCGATGCGACCCCGCAGTCGATCATCCAATCGAAACTCAATCATCCGCTCCAACCGGTCGTGAAACTCTCCGAAAAACTCTCCGAGTGCCACTTGGCCGTTCGCTCGCAGTTTTTCCGCTGTGCTATCCGTCTCATCCATGGCGGCTCATCGATCACTTTCTCTTTCTTGGTCTCGCTGACTCCAGCTGTCTCTGGCTGCCTGAGGCTGTCATCTACTGACTCTGGCTGTCTCGCCCTCACCCTTGGCCCATTCCGAGCAAACCGGGCGGATGACTCGCCTCGGGCGAAATTCCGCAAGTCGAAACGAGGGGGACCTGGCGCCCTGTAACTCCTTACCGAACTGAACCCCGCGTGTTCCACATCCGTCCGGTCACTGGATGGGAAAGAATGAAGATTTCATGAAATTTTCCCTGGCATTCGTCTCTGGTCTTGTGGATTCCGCTCCCGTAACTTCGGTAACCACTGTCATGCCCGTCCCTGCCATGCCCGACCCTGTCATTCTGGCCGGCAAGTGGCAACCAATCCCCGACAACACCCGACAAAACCCGAACTTATTCCACGGTAACGAGATAGGCGATGCCCGAGCAGTTTTTTTCATCCTGGTCGCTCTCACCCCCGGAGAACTCCATTCCCCAGGGGCTGGCCGCCCTCCACTTGGCCGGATACCTGCTTCTGGGTGGCGCACTGGCCCTGTATCTGCGGGCCCTCTACCGGTTCTGCAGTCCCTCGGCCTCCGACGCGGACTCGATCGCTCGAGTCTTCCCATTGCTGACGCTGGTCACCATTGGCGTGATTGCGGTCGTCAAATCGTCGCTGGCCCTCTCATTGGGATTGGTCGGTGCCCTTTCGATCGTACGATTCCGAGCGGCGATCAAGGACCCGGAAGAGCTGGTGTTCTTGTTCCTCTGTATCGGCGTGGGACTCTCCCTGGGGGCCGAGCAACCGCTGCTGGCGATGGTCCTCGTCGCGGCGGCCACTCTCTTCATGTTGGGAATGCATTTTACGGGGCGAAGTGGCGGCGGACAGAACCTCCTCCTGACGATCACCGGCGAGGCGACCGAGGCCTTGCAGGATCACGATTCGGGCCTGTTGGCCGTGGTTGAGCAACTGGCGGGCCCCTGTCGCCTGCAGCGTCTAGACGTGGAAGAGGGGCGGATTCAAGCCCGAGTCGTCCTCCGCCGCTCCGGACTCCGAGAAACCGGCACCCTGGTCACGAAACTTCGCCAGCGACTTCCCGACTGCGAGTTCTCCTACGTAAATCTTAACAACCTTCTGTAGGCACCCTTGTTTCATGATCGTCGCCTTGTCCAAGCCCAAACGGATCCACTCACCAGCGCATGAATTCCCAGACGATGCCACGGAACCGCTACCTTTCGTCCTCGGTCATCCCGGTCCCACTCGTCCCGACCTGGCTCGGCGACGGGAAATCAAATTCATGCTCAACGGAGCCGACCTGGCCAAGGTCCGGCGAGTGCTCGCGGTCAACTGTCGTCCCCTGGTCCATCGCCATCCCGTTTCCATCGTCCGGAGTCTCTATTTTGACGACTTCCGGTTGTCGGCTTGCCGAGCGAACCTGGATGGGGTGGCCAATCGGCAAAAACTGCGACTACGCTGGTACGACCTCCTGGAACCGGGGCCCGACCTATTTCTGGAACTGAAGTGGCGAGCGAACCGGATCACGGGAAAACACCGCCTGCCGCTCCAGGCCCATCGCCCACTGGCCGACCTTCCCTTCCGCACCATCGGTCGGCACCTGAGGGACGTGGTACCCGAGACTTGGCAGCGCTCGTTGATCCAAGGTGGCGAGCCCGTGCTGGTGGTCGAATACCACCGCGAGCATTTCGTCTCTCGCCAACCCGGCCTCCGAATCACGCTCGACTACCAATTCACCTACTACGAACAACTCGGCCGCCAATCGCTCCGCATGTCCTTCCCTCGACCCCTTCCCGGTGTCGCGGTGCTGGAAGGAAAGACTCCAGTCGGCCGAGAGTCGGAACTACGTGAGCTTCTTTATCCCTTGGCGCTGCGCGCCACCCGCTGTTCGAAATATGTCCTGGGCTGCCAGCATTTGGGACTCGTGACGGAATAGGAAGTCGGAATCGGAAGTCGGGACAGGGCGTACGAATCGGAATCGCAAGCAAACAAGTTACCCGCTGTCAGATTGGACGTGCATTTCCATGAGTCCCCCCTTGGATTCGATGAAGGATTTTTCCATGCGAAACGTACTTTTCGCCTTGCTCGCCGTGGTCCTAATTGCCATCGGAGGTGCGTTCTCCGCCGCGCCTCTGACTTGGTCGCAGTCTCCCGATGAAACTCCGCAAGAGGAAGATCGGACCACGGACCGAGCCGGGAACGGGGAGGGACGGTTTGGGCCTCCTTGGGAAGGTCCGGGATTTCCACCACCCTTTGTGGGGCCGGTGGGAGGAATGGAGTCGATGCTACAAGCTCATCCGCTCTGGCAGGCACTCGAC
>JBJHCD010000184.1:0-8672 GCA_050485845.1 Pirellulaceae bacterium
GACGGGGATCACTCGCTGGCCGAGGCGATCCGCCGCGGAGAGACCACTCCTCCAGGCCAAACGCCAGTCGATCCGAGTGATCCGAGTGATCCGGGTGATCCGAGTGATCCGAGTGATCCGAGTGATCCGAGTGACCCGAGTGATCCGGAACCCAATCAGGCCCCGATCGCGGCGAACGACAGCTATTCGGTGGAGGCCAATGGCGAACTGATCGTCTCGGCCGCTGAGGGCGTTCTGGCCAACGACTCGGATCCCGACGATGATCCCCTGACCGCCGTATTGGATACCGGCACCGCCAACGGCACGCTGACGCTCAACCCAGACGGTTCCTTCACCTACCTACCCGACTCGGATTTCTCCGGCACGGATACGTTCACCTACCGAGCGGACGATGGAGACCTGACATCCAATTTGGCGACGGTCACCATCACCGTGGAGGCGCCCAACGATCCACCTGTTGCCGTGGATGACAATTACTCCCTGGAGCAAGATGGGGCCTTGGTAACGTCGGCCGCCGAGGGAGTGTTGGGGAACGACAGTGATCCGGATGGAGACACATTGACGGCCGAATTGGTGACCGACGTCAGCCAAGGTGAGTTGACGTTGAACGCCGATGGATCGTTTACCTATATCCCCAACCAGGGATTCGCGGGGACCGACACATTCACCTATCGAGCATTCGATGGCCAGTCGCACTCCTCCCCCGCCACGGTCACGCTGATTGTGACGCCGATCGAGGAGGAGAACGACGAGTCGGAAGAGGAACAGGAAGAGGAAGAAGATCCAGCACAAGAGGAGGAAACCGGGGAAGGCGAGGCCGGCTTCGCCTCGCTAACCGACTACGTCTTTGCCGAATCGGAAGACTGGTGGTTCCTGGCTTGAGCCCGACTCCGGTTCGACGCCCCCAAGCGATGTCATGTTGGTGGCTCGATCGTCTCGTGACCTTTTGGTGCTCGTGCTGGAATTAATGACCGCAGTCCGATATGGAAGTCCGATGCCGCGATTCGATGCCGCAATCAAAAATCGTAGGAAAGGCCGAAATTGAGGCCCTGTGCCCAATAACTGGACTTGTTCGATGGGGCCATGGGCCGCAATTCACCGGGCGGATTGGCCGTGGGGACCTGCGCCTGATTGACGGCTGGATCAATCTGGTCATGGGCCCGCAGCACGGATCCCCAATGAATGAACGTGTAACCGACCGTGGCCTGGAACCCTCCGGGCAGGTCACGACGAAGGTTGACCCCAAACTCGGCCATCGCCCCGAACCGGCTCGAATCAAACACGCCGCTATTCGAGGGCTGGGCCAGTAGTCCCGCCGCGCTGGTGGCCGTCCCTCCCGCCGTCGTTGTGGTGGATTCGCCCTGAATGTCAAACTGGGAAAGCGTTCGTCCCAAAGCGACTTTGGCCACCATCTCGGCCTCCCACAACGGCGTGGGGCGTCCCACGTAGGCCAAACCTAGTTCGACCCCATGGAACCGATTGTGAGAACCGAATCGATCCGAGAGGTCAATCTGGGCTCCTTGAGTCGGTCCGGAAAGGGCGGTCGAGTTGGAATGGAAGTTCAGCTGGTCTTCCAGTCGAGCGTATCGGTAGCCGATCAGGTAATCGATCTGGGAGGTGGCACTGCGATGGGCGGGGTGCCGCACGAGGGCCTCGAGTGACTGGAATTGCGTCAGGGCTTCAATGTCCAATTCTCCCTGCACGAAACCGGGATAGTTGATCAATTGCGATGCCTGGTTGGAAGTCTGAGCGTCTCGGAACGGGCGGGCCAGGATGGGAAAATCTCCCGCCGAACCATGGAACCGGTCACTCCCCTCCCCCACGTAGAGATAGGTAACTTCAAGACCGAGCGTCTGATCGTTGTCGAGCCAAGAGCCAAGCATGAAGCGGGCTCCCGATTGACTCGACTCCATCAGAGGAGAATCGCCGAACAGCACTTCGGTGTCTGGAAATCCGACGACTCCCGCCTGAGGCCGGGGAGTGTTCGGAGAGGTGCTGGTGGTCGCTAGCGGCGGCGTCTTCATTCCACGCGTCCACCACAGCAGGTACTCCGCGCGTCCCCAGAGCAAACTGTCTTGATGAGGTGGACAGTAAAACGTCTCCGGACAGTCGTGAACGACTTCCGCTCCCACATGAGGATGGGAGTGGTCGAAATGAGCCGATTCACTCCAACCAATCATTCGTAGCAGTGGAGAGGCTTCCACCGCATGGCGGGAGTGCGACTCGTGGTGGTGAGCCCCCGAGGCCGAGTGTCCGCTGGATGGATGGACCACCTGGTCGGTCGTTCGCCGTGCGGATACCGGCTGAGCGGCGGTGCCCCCCTTCGTCGCCGGAGCCCCTCGGGACGTGGCGTCGGGCACCCCAGTTACCGCAATCCTCGGTTCCGGCTCGCTGGCTGGCGGAGCCTGCCGTGCGAGATGGGGGGGCTGATACCCGAGGAATCGCCCTTCGTGCCGGATTCCGGGAAACCGCTCTCCCTCGGTCGCATGGGGGGCTTGTGCCCGAGCCGTTCCGCTGTTGAGACAGAGGTTGAGCCACAGGCCGAGACCTATGTAAAGAGAGAACTGGGCAACTTGCCATCCTTGGCCGACATACCGCATGAATTCGTTCCTTTTCTGGCCCCCTCAATTACTCTCCCAGTACATCGGCCACAACCGGAAGAATCCTTAATCTCTCTTTAATCAAAATATATTTCCTATCCTTCCAGGAGTTACATTTGCCTTGAGAAGCCGGCTGATCCACACAAGAGGGGGGCCGCAACAACCAGGAGGCCAATCGCATCTGCATGGGGGAGTCCAATAGACGAGCACAAGATCCGAAGACACCTTTCGGATCCCTCGCTAATAGAAAAACCACCCCAGAAACAACGACACATAGGTCGGAATGAGGACGATCCCGAGCAGATTGAGGCCGACACCGGCCCGGATCATGGTGCGTATCGAGACCGCTCCGCTCCCAAAAACAATCGCATTTGGAGGCGTGGCGACGGGCAGCATGAACGCACAACTGGCCGCCAAGGTCGCCGGCACGATCAGCAAGAGTGGCTCCATCTCCATTCCAATGGCAACACCAAACAGGATGGGAACAAAAGCCGCCGTGGTTGGCGTGTTGCTGGTCAGTTCGGTGGAAAACAGCATCAAGACCACCGTGGCCACAATCAATCCCCACGTGGGCCAACCCGCCAAAACCTGAATGCTGCTTCCCACCCAGGCGGCGAGTTCACTACTGGCCACGGCCGCTGCCAGACTGAAGCCCCCTCCGAACAGCAGCAGAACACCCCAGGGAAGACGCTTGGCCACGCTCCAGTCCAAGGCAAACAGACCACGTCGAGCGTCCACGGGAATGACAAACAAAAGTATGGCGCCCGTGAGGGCAATCACCGTGTCATCCAGCCGTGTGACAAGCGGGAATCGAGCGGCAAACCACTCCCATTGAGAGACGGGGCCGCGGAGAACCCAGGCCGCCGCCACCCCAAGAAACACGATCAGCACGGTCCATTCCCCTCGGGACATGGCGCCCAACTTCCGAAGTTCCGCTCGGATCAAGGCTTCGCCCCCGGCAATCTTCTCGGATCCCAGAGGAAATAACCAAGTCGTCAGCAGCCACCAAGCGATCAGCAAATACAACAGTACCAGCGGAATGGCGAAGAACATCCAGCTTCCGAAACTAATGGTGATCCCCTGCTGAGCGGAAAAACCGGCCAGATAGAGATTGGTCGGAGTTCCCACCAGCGTCCCCATGCCACCGATACTGGCGGAATAGGCGATGCCAAGCATCATGCAGGCGGCAAAGGGAATGTGATCCAACCGTGGCGATTCTGAACCGGTCGGAAATTGTTCCGGCAGCGGAGCAGCAGCGACCACGGGGGGCTCGTCTCCCACGGCGACTTGTTCGTCTGCGTTTCGGTCTGCTTTTTGGTCGTCTCTCTGGTCAACTTGCTGGTTGTCTTGCTGGTTGTCTTGACGAAAGCTCGATCTGCTTCCCGTCTCTCGCACCAGCGCCAAGAGGCTCATCCCAATCGGTAACATCATGGCCGTGGTCGCCGTGTTGCTCATCCACATGCTCAAGCCCGCCGTGGCCGCCATCATGCCGCCGATCAGTCGGCGAGGATGCGTGCCGACGGCCAGCACGGTCAGAAGGGCCAACCGGCGATGCAAGTTCCAGCGTTCCACGGCCAAGGCGATCAAGAATCCTCCGAAGAACAAGAACACGTTCTTGTCCGCGTAGGGGGCTGCCGCCTCTTGGGTGTTCATGACTCCCGCCAGAGGAAACAGCACCAGCGGCAGGAGGCTGGTGACCGGCAAGGGAACCGCCTCGGTCATCCACCAGACGGCCATCCAGCCGGCAATGGCCGCGGTCGCTCGACCCGCTTCCGACAATTCCATGGCATGCCGGCCGAGAAGCCAGTAGAGTCCCAATGCCAGGAGCGGACCGCCAGCGCGTCCCCATCCGGCGGTGGAGCCGAGTAGCCGAGTGATCCACGTCCCCGTCATGATGACGATCGAGTTGCCGAGGCGAGTCGTGAAAATTGCTCCCAGGGAGGAGGCTCGTCCGGAGCAAGACGCGAGAGCGTGGTCCGAAGGGCCTCGACATACTTCTGGGCCGCCCCTGTGTTGAAGAGCACGACTTTTTGCTCGCGAGCAACCCAACCTCGCTCGACCAGTTTTTCCAAAGCTCCCACGCAGGCGGCCGCTTCCGGACAAATCGCAATCCCGGTGGCCCGCACGGACCTTTCCATCCATTCACGAATTCGCGACTCCTCGACAGCCTCGGCAACACCTTCGCTTTCGCGAATCGTATCCAGCATCATGAAATCTCCAACCGCCGTGGGAACCCGAATTCCCGAGGCGATGGTCTGGGCGTTGGGAAAGAGTTCCGCGAAACGCTCTCCCCGCTCGAAAGCCCTCGCAATCGGCGCGCAACCGGTCGACTGCACGGCGACCATCCGAGGCAAGCGATTCTCCTTCAGCCAGCCCAGTTCCCGGAGTTCCTGGAAAGCTTTCCACATGCCGATCAACCCGGTCCCTCCACCGGTCGGATAGAGGATCACATCCGGAAGCTGCCAATCCATTTGCTCGGCCAACTCAAGCCCCATCGTCTTTTTGCCTTCGAGCCGATAGGGTTCCTTGAGGGTCGAGAGATCGAACCAGCCCAGTTTGTCGATTCCCTCGCGAACAATTTTCCCGCAATCATGGATCAGCCCATCGACCAGGAAGACATGGGCGCCGGCCAATGAGCATTCATACTGATTGATGATCGGCGTGTCGGAGGGCATGAAGACGAAGCAGCCCATGCCGGCTCGAGCGGCATAGGAGGCGGCCGCTCCTCCGGCATTTCCCGCCGTGGGGAGGGCCACCAGGGAAACACCGAAATTATGCGCCATGCTGATGGCCATCGTCATTCCCCGACTCTTGAAACTTCCCGTCGGCAATTGCGACTCATCCTTCACCCAGAGACTCGGGACACCAAGCTCGGTTCCGAGTTTCGGACAGGGAAGGAGAGGACTCATCCCTTCTCCCAGCGTCACGGGCCGGCTGCCTTGAGGCAGGGGAAGGATTTCTCGGTAACGCCAAAGTGACGGGGGACGATCGCGAAGTGAGTCACGATCCCATTCAGCTCGAATCCGCTCAAGGTCATAGCGTACCCACAGCGGCCGCCCCTCGTGCATCGTTTGTAGTTGATCGGCAGGAAGCCGCGTCCCGTCGAGGGCGCTTTCCAGGTGAGTCACGTAGGTCGGGGGAACGGGCATCATCTTTCTCGACTTCAGGGGAGTTCACGAATGCGCAAATTTCGGAATTCGACGGGGGATCCCTCGGACTCGAGACAGAGAAACCCGGTCGCGGGCCGGCAGTCGGTTCCACCGGAAACCTCCTCTCCGTTGACCCACAACCGTACCTCGCCGTTGATACAACGGATGTAGTAGTGGTTCCATTGGTCCACGCCCCGACTGAGATTCTTGGACGGGAAGCTCCGCTTGCCATCCGGGGCGACAGGAGGAAAGGGAGTCATTTTGGACGAACCGACTGGAAAGACGTCACCATGAGTGGTGAACCAATCCGCCTTTCTGTCGGTCGCCTTTTCGTACTGTTCCGTATAGCCATGATCGAGAATCTGAACCTCGATTCCATGGGGGAGGGAATTGCGAGGAAGATTGGCCAACGAACTTTCCGTGGTCCAGACAAAGATCCCGGAATTACCACCCGACTGGAGATGCCGCCATTCGGCCACCAGCTCAAAGTTCGTGAACTCCCGGCGAGTTCGAATGACGCCGACCGGTTTACCCGTGCAGTGGACACTACCATCCTCGCGCCATGTCCACGTATCCTCATCACAATTCACGTTCACGAAATCATCCTCGCCCAGCCCGCGCCAATCCACCCCCTGACCATCAATCCAGGCCCTCGGCAGCTCGGCCGGTTCGGGCGGGTCGGCTCGGAGCGGACCCGACACCGGCAACACCGGCATCAGCAACACCGGCATCAGCATCAAGAGGGCAAACAGCAGGGAGCCGCGAATGGTAGCCGAGTCGGACATGACAAGGGGTCCTTGATCGAGTCGTCGAGCGAGGAAAACGAAAAAAGCGTTCTCGAAAGCCCCGCCAAGGCCATCAAGAACGCTTTCCAGGATGGTCGAACCGCGGCCCCACCGCAAGTCACGAGGTGACAATGGGGTGGGCCGGATTCAGATTTTTCGCCTTACAGACGTCGAGCCGCCGCGTCGTTGGAGCGCTTCCGGCGTGCTTTCGGGGAATTGGGAGAGCCACTGGGACGTCCCTGACCCGCCGCGGAGCGAGACGTGCCGCGGCTCGCGCCAGCTCGACTCCCTCCACTTCGGCCCCCTGCCGAGCGGCTTCCACCCGGGCGACTAGCCGATCGTGTTCGATTGCCACGAGAGGCCCCATAACCACCGCCGGAACGGGACGCTGTCTCGGCCGAGGCCGAGACGACTTGAGGCGTCCAGTTGCAGGTGGCCCCTTCAGGCAACTCGGTCACCACGCGTAACTTCTGCCGCACTTCTCGTTCAATGGCACGCAGTTGACTTCGCTCTTCGACGTCACACAACGAGATGGCAGTCCCCGTCGCTCCCGCTCGTCCCGTGCGCCCGATCCGATGGACGTAGGTTTCGGGGTCCTGCGGCAACTCGAAGTTCACGACATGCGAAACGCCGTCCACGTCGATTCCCCGCGAGGCCAGGTCGGTGGCGACCAGGACTTGGATCCGGTTCGAGCGAAATTGGAGAAGAGTCTTTTGGCGAGCGGATTGGCTCTTGTTTCCATGAATCGCCTCGGCCCGCAAACCAGCTCGAGACAAATTCCGCGTTACCCGATCGGCACCATGTTTGGTCCGAGTGAAAACAATCGCTCGGGCAACCTGAGGATCTCCCAGCAACTCGACCAGCAGATCGAGTTTCTGCTTTTGAGCCACATGATAGACGGACTGTTCAATCAGCTCGGTCGTGGCCCGTACCGGAGCGATGCGAACTTGAACCGGCTCCCGCAAAACTTCCCGCAGCAAGGGCTCGACGCCCGTCGGAATGGTCGCCGAAAAGACGACATTCTGGCGACGAGTCGGAAGCGTGCGAATCACCCGACGCACATCGGGGAGAAAACCGAGATCGAGCATCCGGTCGGCTTCATCAAGAATAAACGTCTCGACATGCGACAGGTCGACATATCCCTGTTCCATCAGGTCGCGCAGACGGCCTGGAGTGGCAATCAAGGTATCGACGCCACGTTGCAGATGACGGACCTGGGGAACCTGGCTGACACCGCCGAAGATCGTGGTACTGCGGTGAGACAAGTGCTGGCCATAGGTCTGGAAACTCTCACCGATCTGCGAGGCCAATTCTCGAGTCGGAGAAAGCACCAAGGCGCGAATCACGCGGCCGCGGGAACGAACCGCCGGAGGACACTGCGCCATCCGGTGCAGCAGGGGGAGCGCGAACGCCGCCGTCTTGCCGGTTCCGGTCTGAGCACACCCCAAGAGGTCGCTGCCGGCGAGCAAATGCGGGATTGCTTCACGCTGAATGGGAGTAGGGGATTGATAACCTTCCGAAGAAAGAGCACGCAGGAGGGGCTCACAGAGCCCCAGTTCAACAAACGACATTCCAGTTCCTAGGAATACAGGCAACCCAGGACCGAATGTGAACAGCGCCGTTGCGTGTCAGAGACCATTGGACCTGGCAGCTATCCAATGACCAACGTGGCAAGAGAAGCCAGAGCGTCAAGAGGATGACAGTGGATGAAGTGTAGCTGTCAAGCGACTGATTGTCCAGGCGAAATCGGCGTAATGTGAGATCAAAGCGATCAATGGGAGGCGGTTGGGGAAGGATTGCCGGCCATCTCCGACTCAGCTTCCGGAAAATCCAAGACGAATTCACCCGGAATGGCTATCGCCTGGGCCAGATTCTCGCCGACGGCCATCAACCAATACTCACCCTTCGCTTCCAGCAACACATCGCTCTTGTCGATCCGTAGCAACCGGACTTGGGTCCGACCCACGCGAAAGTCATCCCCCACCGTCAGTTTCAAGGTCTGATCCACGCTTCGTAGCTGAAACCACGCCAGCGGCTCTCCATCGACTCGAGTAATCGCGGTCAGGAAGGCATGTTCCGTCGGATCGAACCCACCCCCAGTGCCAAAAAAATTACGCCGAGCAATGATCAAATAGGGT
>JBJHCD010000185.1:0-8624 GCA_050485845.1 Pirellulaceae bacterium
GATTCCAGCATCATACGCATCGGCGCTTCGCCCCCCGCCAGCAGGATAAGCGGCTGGCTGCTGGAGACTTCGATGGCAATGCTCTCGCCTCTCCAGATGCCCGTAGCCGAAAGCTGGGCCTGTCGGTTGAGCGACGCCCAAATTATGCGTCCGGAAAGGCTGGTCAGAAACGCCTCATCCTTTCCGTTCTCGATCACGACCAGACGCCCATCGGTGAATTCGACGATGCCGAAAGGATTCTCGGGCAGGGCCTTGGTGTCGGGATTCGAGAGGACATATTTGGCTGACAGTTTATTGCCATTCAGCGAGTAAGTGGCGGCAATCTGGAAGTCGCCCGGCCAATATTCCAATAGCAACGGATCGTCGACCGACGCCCGAAACTCGCCGGTAACTTCCGTCTCCGTTTGCCCTGTCACTCGCCAAGGTCGCGTATACGCAAAGCCATGAATCGCATTGCCTTTTCCATCGTTGGCGTCCAGTTCGTAGTGCTTGCCTTCCCACTCGAATTGCCCCCGCTCGATACGGCCCGGAAAGGGGAAGAGGAGCGGAATCCCGCTGCCACTGGGCCGACCTCGCCCCAGCTCGAATTCAGCGTCCGCCCAAAGCAGTTCAATCTCCTCCCCGGAAAAATGGGCGATGAATGAGAAACAGTTGAAGCCATGACTTACCAGGACCTGAGCCGAAGAGCCCGTGGCCGAGTCGCGAAGGGTTACCAGATGGGGAGCAAGTGACATGGAGACGAATTCCTTGAAGTGGAGCGGAGCTTCCTCTTGGCTTCCACGTGAACCGGATCACCGAAGACCGGCCCGACACGGGTAACCAACCGGACACGGGTGACCAGCCAGACACGAGTGACCGGCCAGACATAGTACGTGGCTACGTGGGATGAAGTCCACATGGGCAGATGTTGCGGGCTCCACAATAACGCGTCGAGAAGAAAGCGTCATGAGGATCATGGTAAGGACGAAAGCCAGGATCGCACGCCGGCTCAGCCGACGATTGTCTTCACCGAGGCAGAGCGAGGCAAGTAGGTGCAGCATCCAGAATGCCGTCGTGATTCCGAGGACCAGATAGAGACTTGCCAGCCAGTCGCCCCCCATCAGGCGACTCTGCCCGACAGGGGAGAGTTGGGTGAACACCCAGAGCCCGGTTGGAAGCTGCGCGACACCGGCCAACAAAGCCAACCGAGCACCCCAGGCCGTAATCCGCCGCCGATCTCGCTCCGTACGATCCGTGGCGTGCTCCGGCGACATTGTCTCTTGGACAGAGGAATCGGTCGGCGGTTCTCCAGCCCCGGTCGAGTCGCCTGGCGTCGGCTCGTCCGTGGAGACTTTCGACGACTCCTCCCCTCGCCGGTTCTCGTTGGTTTTTCGATGGAGAGAAAAGAGATTGACGCCCGCCAGAAGCGCCATCCCCCCGCCGACCACGGAGGCCAAAACCACATGGATCACTCGAGATCCGACGGCCGGATCCGCCAGATAGACGCGAAAATCACCGGCCGACAGGACATCCCCCACCGCCTCCCCTTGATGGATCAAGTGCCGAATGACGGCGAACAAGACCGGGAAGTGGTAAAGGAGATTCGTGCCGGCCAGAATGCCCAGCATGGCACGGATCGAGCGGATGGTGCCCGAGGGCCGGGTCACTCGACGCCACCACTGCCAATGCACCAGGATCAAGACCGCCGAGAAAACCAGCTCGATGATTCCAAAGAACACCTTGCTGGGAAGTCGCTCCAAGGCACTTCCCAATCCACCCTGCCAGTCGATCCAACCCACCAGAAGCCCCAGCACCGCGCCGGCGACAAACAGCAGAAGCGCCATCGCCAATAGCCAGCGGCCGACAACACCGGCCAAGACGTCGCCTCTTCCTTCGCGGTACTCACACCAGACGGCCGTCAGCGGGTTCACGGCGGAGACCAGCATGCAAATGATGTGTGCCGCCAGCAGCACCCCCAAAACGTCTCGCATCACCGCTTCCCAGTTCCAAATTCAAATTCAAATTCAAAAAACTTCCCGTCCCGTTCCATTCGTTTCCGGTTATGCCCGGCCCTGTCAAGTCCGGCACTGTCATGTCCGGCACTGTTATGCGATTTCCCGGATCGCCAATTTAGGAAATGCCAAGTCCGGGTAACCGTTCACGGATTTTATACCATCCGGCGACCGCATGCGGCTGGTGAGAAGAGCGACACGGAAGTGGCGATCGCCCACGTGCTGCTCTCCCCCAGGTTAGCACGACTGGTCAGCTACCAGCGGCCCCCCTTAATTATCCTTCCGCGCGAAGAGTACGTCCCATGCACGATTGATTGTGCGAGCAAGATGTTGGCGAAAAGGACTCCTGTCTTGCCGCCGGTGGGCGTCGGTGGGGAACCGCGAATGAACACTGACGAACACTGATCAGAAAGAATTGGTCAGGCATGTTGCCAGGACAAGCCCACGGTTGGTCGGTAATGGGTGGGTGATAGGGACTGCCTCGTCCGTGGCACAGGGTCAATGCTAGCCTATTAGCGTTCGTCCGTGGTGCCCTCCTGTCCTGAGCTGGGGCGAGGAGCGCGGGCTACGCCGATGGCAATTTGCGAGTGGCGAATTGCGATCGTTGGACTGAAGACGGCGAACGGACCTGCGGGATTGGCTGAAGGGGACCCGGTTGAATCGCCCCCCTCCTCCGGTACGGGTTCGCAGGATTCTCCGCCCATGAGCCATGGGAGTCATCGGCTCGCCGGCGAGCCCAGGTCAGGGGAGCGTGAAGTTCCGTTCCTCCAGCGGCCAAGAGCGGGCGTCCGGGGTCGATTCGGGAAATGTCGGTATCAACCTGGGATCAAATCCGACTCCCGGACCGTTGGTCGAGATGCGAGGCACGATTTCATAGCCCTCGGTGGAATATTGATGGAAAGGGACTCCCGGCGACAACGGAGTTCTCCATTGCACCGTGTCTCGAGCCAGTTCTTCCTGGTACCATTCCCGATCGTTTTCGCCGAACAAATGCTCCACCCTGTCACCTCCCGATGTCACAATTCTCCAGCGAACACGCTGAGTTGATCGGGGAAGGAAGGGGGTCATCGGTGGGTTCCGCAAAGGATACGCGTTCCTCGCGCCTCGGAAGACAACCGATCGCTCCACCCGGTCCGGCGACCCGGTTCCACGATGCTCCAGAAAGGGAGCGTCATGGTTCATGGCCACGATGCAGTCATTCAAGATCAGTTCCAGATCAATCAGGAGCGGGCCGCGACCGTCCAGCGTCATCAAACCGAATCCCTCCTCGACAATCGCCGTGACATTCTCCAGTTCCACCTTGATCTGTGCATCCCAGGCCGAGGCGTCGGCCGCCCCCCCGAACTGAAAAAACCGCTCGTTACATGCCAACAGCCCTTGCCGCCAAATGATGTTGAGAGGAAAGGCAATGTCGGAACGCACCAAGCTCGCCTGACCTCGGATGGCACAGTCGATCAACTGGAGCGATGGAGGCTCCTGGGGGGCCGGCATGGGATTCATGCCGGGATCCATGTCGTCCATGTCCATTCCCATGTCCATCCGAGCCGACACTTGCGGTGGGTCAAAGTGAAAGAACACCGCCCCACTCGGCCACTCGATGCCATTCTCATCCATGTTCCGCAGAGTCATCGTGCAGCGGATGAACTCCAGTTCCTCCACCCCGCGCAGTCCAAACAACGCCCACCCCTCGGAAGGTTCGGTCGGAAGCTGGAGCCGAAAGTGTACGTCCTGCCAAACGATCTCGCTCCCAGAAAGTTCCAGCATCCTCCGAGTTGTTCCGTAACCACCCAGGTCGGGCTGGAAGCGAATGACCGGTCGATATCCCGGAGCACCTCGAATCAACAGTGGTGACTTGGCCACGATCTGGAAGGGGGACTCCAACATCTCGTCATTGAACCGTAATTCAATCGTGGTCACCGAAGGATTCTCGGACGCCTTTTGAACGGCTGTCGCCAGTGACGATGCCACCAGCGCGTCCGCCGGCGGATCCGCAATATCCAAGCCCACCACCACGCGTCGGGGCGTCGTGGTGCTCGTTTCCCTCGCGATCTCGGTCCCCTCCACCTCCATCCCGTCTTCCGTGGCAGAGGGGGAGATGGCCGGAACCGATTCGGCAAAATCTCCCGGACCTGATAGCTCACCCCCGACCATCGGAGGCTGAACCTGGAATCCCGAGCCTTCCGGACCAAACAACTCACCCCAGCGGTCCCTCCCCGGCGGCAGCGTGGAGAGAAGGGGCGACGATGCCAAGGACGACGCCGTGGCTGACGATGCAGTGGGTGACGGCGCGGTAGGTGACAACCCAGTAGGTGACAACCGGCCGTCGGCCCCCTCCGCTAAGTCGATGGCTTCCGCGGAATCAGCGGGGCTCTCGGTCGAAATCGTCCCCTCGCCACTTCGAGCGTCACGCTCTCGATCGACCAGGTCCAAATCCGATGGCACGGGATCGGAGTGCTCCGATTCCCTCTCGTCGCCTCGTCGAAGCTCGGCTCGGTCCTGACGCGGCCTATCTCGCATCACCGACGGGAGAGCACTCACCTCGCGGGGAGGTAGATTCGGAGGCGTGACCTGGAAGGTCTCCTGAGTTGAAATGCTTTCCAGCAGCAGGACCACGAGGACCAACAGGGCCGTGGGGACCAGCCACGGCAGGTGATACTCGATTCTGGAAAGCCGCCGGGGCGATGGCCTCTCATAAGCTGTCGCGGGCCGGCTTGCCAGTGACAAGGGAAGCTCGTCCGCCAGTCGCAGGAGCCGCTGTATCAACTCGGCCGGACTCTGATAGCGATCCTGCGGATTCTTGGCCAGCAACCTGTGAACGATTTCCGTCACTTCACTCGGAATATCCGGGCGAACGTCCCGCGGATCGGGAGGAGCATCCAGGCTGTGGCTGAACAACTTCTGAAGCACGGTCCCTTCCGGGAAGGGAGGTCTCCCGGTGAGCATGTAATACAGAGTGCAGCCCAAGGAGTACAAATCGCTGCGGACATCCGCGCTGCGAGGGTCACGCGCCTGTTCGGGAGAGATGTAGTCAAACGTCCCCAACGTCACGCCACTCGCCGTCAACTCATCTGCCGCCGATTCGACCTGATGCAGGCGAGCCAATCCCATGTCGACCAACTTGACCTTGCCATCCTGCATCACGAGGACATTCGAGGGCTTGATGTCGCGATGGACCACGTCCCGCTGCGAGGCATGCTCGAGCGCCTCGGCAACCTGCAGCGTGTAATAGACCGCTTCCTCCAAGGGCAATGGCCCCCGGTGGTCCACCAAATCACGAATGTTCACTCCATGAATGAACTCGAAGACAATGTAGTGCCACCCCTTGTCCTCGCCGACGTAATAGACTCGAGCAATATTGTGGTGGTCCAGTCGAGCGGCACTTTGGGCCTCGTTCTTGAAGCGGCGGAGGGTATCGTCGTCATTGTGAACGCCCGAAACCACTTTCAACGCCACGGACCGACCCAGCTCGATGTCGGTGGCCCGAAAGACCGCCCCCATGCCTCCTCCACCGACAAACTCCTCGAGCATGTAGTGCCCAAGCTGTTCACCAACGAGGATTCTACCCAGATCCTGCACTCCCGTCCTGGACCAGGGGGGAATCGCATCGGGGGGAGTACGGGAAATGATCGTCTTCTCGTCGCTGCTGGGCGTGGGCCGCTGGCTGGAAGTTTTCGCGGAGTCACCCCGGACGGAACCCGCCGATTTTCCAGAAGAAGACGGCGACCCATCTGCCGCTTGCGAGTCAACCGGATAGTCATCCATGGGGACATCCCTATCAGCCAAAAGTCAGGATTAGGACTCCATTCCCCCGCGGGGAGTTCCGGAACGTCCAGGCACACCGCCAATCCGACAAGCCAGTCCAACCATCCAGCCCAAGTCGCAATGGCCAATCCGAGCCGCAATGGATTGCGAAGACGAGACTTAACGCCTGAAGTGCCCTTCATTCTAGTTGGCAACCACAGGCCGGTCAACGAACGCCATGGGCGTCATGCCAAAGTCATGCCAGCCACCGTTGGGGGTCCCGCAGCTCCCATTGGCTCGCGGGCGAACCGATAGCTCGTATATGCGTTCCGAATAACAAGTAGCGGGTCGCGGGGGTTGGCGAGTGGAAAGCGTGTACCCGGGGTATCCCTCGCTTGATCATTCAGGCTACCCAGTTCGGAGAAAGTCGAACAAGCCCCGACGCCCCCCGGGTTGCACTCACTTCACCAAACCGACCACCGACCACCGACCACCGACCACCGAAAACTCAAAACTCAAAACTCAAAACTCAAACAAAGCAGCCTCGCAAGAGCGGGTCGGACTCGAGTAGCTTGGCGATCTCCGCCACGCCATCACACTCCGAAAGAATCGTATGAAACTCCGACTTCATCTCGGGCGCCAGCGCCACCGCCTCTAGCCACAGCGACCGCTGAAAGGGATCTGCGCGAATCGCATCCCAAAATCCGGTCTGCTCAAAGACCGACGCAATCCTGTCTGTTTGATTCCCTTGAAGTCGGCTGATCAAGTAGGTCGCCATGCCGACCTGTAGGCCATGCAGATGAGTTCCCCCGGTCAGCTGATCATAGGCATGAGAGATCAAGTGCTCACTCCCACTGGCTGGTCGGGAAGAACCACAGATTTCCATGGCGATTCCATTCAGCATCAGCGACGTTCCCAACAACCTCGCCCCCTCCAGGTCGAAACGAGGCCGAGCGATAAACTGATAGACCGTCGCATCGGAAAGGAGGCTGGCAAAATCATCCACCAACTCGCCACGGCAGTGAAAGGCTCGCTTCCAGTCGAACGTCGCCGTCAACTTGGCCACCAAGTCTCCAACCCCCGAAAGCCACAGGGCCCGAGGGGCATCAAGGCAGACGGCCGTGTCCAGTACCACGCCCAAGGGAAGTCGAGCGGCCAGCGAACGCCGCCGATTCTCGACAGTCAAACTGACCTGGGGACTGCAAAACCCATCATTGGACAGCGAGGTGGGAAGGGCGATGAAGGGAGTGCCGCTGAGAAAGGCGACGTACTTGGCGACATCCAAGGCCCGCCCTCCCCCCAACCCCACGACGGCCGGCTTCCCCTTCAGCTGACCAAATAACCCGACCGCCTGCTCAAAACTCGCCTCGGCGACCTCGACTTCGTCCACGCAAGAGATCCGGTGCTCCCCCAAACTGGCCCGAACCCGCTCCCGCAGCGAAGAGAGAATTCCCTGACTGGTGGCGAGCCAGACGGTGTTGAGCCCCAAGCGGTGCAGGTAAATGCCGATCCGGTCCAGAGCCCCCGGCTTGATCCGAACCAGCGAGGGGAGGGAATACTGATTCAGCCGAACCATTAGACGCCTCGCTCCAACAGCAACTCGGCAATCTCCGTCCACCGTTCAAAAGGCTGGAACGAGAGGCCTTCTCGAGCGAGATCGGCTGCCAAGTCGGCTCGAGCAAAACGCATCGCGGCAGGCACTCGGCGGGCCGCGTCGATATCGGGATGTCCGTCCCCGGCGAAGGCGACTTCGAATCCCCGCCGCTGAAAATGCCCCACGACTCCCTCCTTGTCCACGCCTAGCTGCGTCGAGACGAACTCTCCCCCGCTCGGCATCTCCATGGCCAATCCTTCGGTCGGGGAGAAAGTCCCGGGATTGGCGTAAACCGTGATCCGTTCGGCCAAGGGTCCCAGCAGCTTTTCGATGTACCAACTGCAGCCGGCCGACACCACCACGATTTCCCAGTCGGATTTTTGCAGCCTCTCCACGGCCGAGGGAATTCCCGAGTCGAATTCCATCGCTCCGACGACCTCAAGCAACTCAGACTCGGAAACTCGCAGCGATCGAAAGATAGCCTGCAGCGCGGAAAAATGGGTCCTCGCCCCCGCCCGATACTCCCCCCAATAATCTGGCATCTCCGCGGGCAGAAGCCGCTCGGAAACAAGTTGATAGAAATCATGACTCGTCATCGTGCCGTCAAAATCGGAGACGAGAACTCGCTTCATCACTCGGTCGACAACTCAATGCGTCCCATGTCCACCGGCTTTCCGGCAACCTGAACGCGGAATTCCGATTTTTCCGGGTCTTTGTACCGATTCTTCAGCTTATCCGGACCTCCATACTGCATGCTCATCGGATTCAGCGTACCCCACATGAAGGTCACCAGGTATTCGCCGTCGGGAACGCCGTCCCCCTGTTCATACGTGGAGAACTTGAATTGGCCGTTGGCATCCGTGAATGCGGTCGACATGGTGGGATTCGTGGCATCCAGCCCCTTCACGTCGGTCGCCTCCACCAAAACTCCCTCCGCCGGACTCCCGTCGACGATCAGCGTCCCGGTCAAGGGATACGTCGCCTTCCAGTTGGGATCCCGCTTCTCGCAGCCCAGCAGGAAGGGAATGGTCAGCAGCGCCAACGCGAAATAGGAAACACGGAATCGCAAAATCGAATTCTCCAATTTGAATCACGAACGCGGAACCACGAACGCAGTACCGCAAACGGAAGGTACCGACAACAAGCCGACCGACTCCACCCGAGACAAACGGTCACTGAAACCGCTCGGAGTCCCCGGTGCGGGAACGCTTAGTCCGAGACGACCTCTCCCTTTTGCCGAGTAATCCGGGCGGCGATGGAAAACGCCGGAGCCGACTCGGAAATGAACTGCACCGAAC
>JBJHCD010000186.1:0-5119 GCA_050485845.1 Pirellulaceae bacterium
TGATTCAGGAGTGCTCGGACCAAACTGGCTCGACGTCGTTGGGCCGGCTCGTCCGATTCCCGCTGCTCGCGCTGCGCGGACTCGGCTTCCGAGTCCCCATGAATCTGGTCGGCAATCTGGTCGGCATTCGGGTCGGCTGGCCCCCTCTCGCCGTTGACTGACTCCTCGGAGCCGCCGGCTGACTCCACGCCCCATGGCTCGCCGAGGAAGTCGAGACAGACCTCCGCTTCCGCGGGGGATGGGGCACGTGACAGAATGCGATGATAGGCGATGCTGACGAACGTCTCCAATGTCGCTCCATCGGTTCCTCGGGTCTCCCTCCAAATCGATTCTGCCAGTCCAGAGCTGAGTTGATGGACCAGTTCGCTGTTGGTCAGAGCGAGGGCCTGCTGCGGAATGACGCTTTCGGTCCGACGATAGCATTCCACCGCGTCCGGAGCGTCGAACAGTGAGCCGAATTGGCTCTTTCCATCCAGTTCGGGATGACAACTGTAGTACAGTGTTCGCCGCCGAGTCGTGAGGGCTTCGCTGTTTTCCAGCTCCTGCCCCCCCATCGTCAAGTCGAGCACTCCGGCAGTCGCCAACAGGCTGTCACGGATGACTTCCGATTCCATTCGCCCGGGATTCATCCTCCAAAGATAGCGATTTTCTGGATCCCGTTCGTGCGAGGGAAACGGGAGCCGCTCCAGCTCTCCCGCACGTTGTTGTTCCGCGCGAGATGCGTCCGGGTCTGAAGTGGGGATGGGAAGCTCCCCATGAGTTCGGGAGGACCGCTGATAGGCCTGACTGGTCACGATCAAGCGGTGAATATGTTTCATGCTCCAGCCCGATTCGACCAGTTCCACGGATAGCCAATCGAGCAGTTCCGGATGAGTCGGTGGGGCCCCGTTTCGTCCGAAGTCGGCCACGTCGGCCGCCAGGGGGACGTGAAAATGCCGGAGCCAGATGTGGTTGATGGCTACCCGCGCGGTCAAGGGGTTGTCCGGATGGGTGAGCCACCGTGCCAAGGCCGCTCGGCGACCCGTGCTGGTCCGCGGATAGGTCGGGCCGAAGGCCGAGTACTCGCTGTCTTGGGACGAGTCTCGCCAAGACGCCATGGCTTGTTCCACATCAGTCCGAGCCTTGGCGAGTTGGTTGTTGGCGGTTTCGAGTTCCGTCGCGCGATTTTCGTTCGCTTCCGGCTGAGCTTGGACCGAGGCAAGCTGCTGCAAACTCTCCAACACCACGACACACGCCTTGGCGACCGCAGCCCGCCGCTCCAGGCGACTCGCCTCGCGAATCAACGATTCCACTCGGTCCGACGGCAACTTCACGGAAACGGCTTGCTCTTCGGAGGCTGTTGGCTCATCGGAATCTGAATGCTCATTGGACGCCAATTCGCCTTGGGAGCCGGTCGGATCATCGTCGGGAGCCAAGTATCTCTGCCGGTCCGCCTCCTGGCGAGCGATCACGGATTCGGTCGCGGCGGAGGCGGCGGAACGTCGAGCGATCGCGACCTGCAGGGCTAGTTGTTCGGCGGAGATAGGCCAGGTCCCGGACTCGTCCTCCGAGGCCGAATGCTCCAGCCAGCTCAGCAAGTCTTCCACGGTAACCACATCCTGGGAGTGGGAGTCTTGGAAGGGGGAGTCGCCGAGTGACTCCGCGAGACGTGCCCGTGTTGTCTCGAGTTCCGATTGGTGAGAGGCTTCGATTTGTCGATGCTCTTCCAGAATCGCCTGCTGCATGTCGGGATGAAGGCCTGGATACCAAGCCGTCGGAGGGAGTTCGATCGGTTCAACTTCTACCGATAGGTCGCCGAGGAACTGAGGAAATCGAGGGGGAATCGAACCACGATCCTGGTTGCGATTCCGTTCGTCCCCTCCCTCGTAGAACCAAGTCGGAGCTTCCGGATTCTGGTCGAAAGTTTGAACTTTTCCCAGCCGGACGATTTTTCGGAGCACGCCATAATCATATTGCTGAAAGGGTCCCGGATCGGCTTCACCGGGGACTCGGTCCTGTCGGATTCCGATGGGTTCGAAGAAGGCCCGGAGATGGAAGTAGTCGTCTTGAAGAATCGGGTCGTACTTATGGTCGTGACAGTGGGCACAGTTCACCGTGAGTCCGAGGAATGCCTTGGCCGTATGCTCCACATTACTTCGCATCCAATCGTTCGGATTCAGTGCGTACCAGTTGCGAATCAAGTACCCGGTGGCGACGGATGACTCGGGACTGCTGGGAGAAACCTCATCCCCGGCCAGCATTTCCGCCAGCATCTTGTCATAGCCTTTGTCTTCGTTGAGCGATCGGACGATCCAGTCCCTCCATCGCCATATCTGGGGTGCGCTATTCCAGACGTCGGGGACCATGCGGCGACCATACCAATCGCTGTAACGCCAGATGTCCATCCAGTGTCTTCCCCAACGTTCACCATATTGAGGTGACTCAAGAAGCTGGTTGACAACATGCAGCCAAGCATCGGGTCGCTCGTCGTCCAGGAAGTCCTGCAACTGCTGGACCGTCGGTGGGATGCCGATCAAGTCCAAGTAAACTCGGCGCAAAAGGATCGACTTTTCCGCCGTTGGGTTCGGGACGAGCCCTTGGCTCAGAAGTTCCGCGTCGATGAAGGCGTCGATCGGATGGATCGACGCTTGGCTCCCGATGGCGTCATCGATTGCCGTTCCCAGACGTGGGGCTCCTTCTCCAGATTCTGCCGATTTCGATCGGATGGCGTCGTCATGAGAGAGGTCTGCTCGTCGAAGGGGAATCTCCGGCCGAACCGGTTTGCGAAAGGCCCAATGGTTGGACGGATCGGCTTCGGGCTGCTCATCCTTCGGGGCGTGAGCCCCTTGCTCAATCCAACGGACAATCAGCTGGATTTCCTCCGGTGACAAGGGGCGGCCCTCCGGTGGCATCCGTTCCCCTTCGTGCTCGGAACGGATCCGCTCCACGAGATGACTCGCCTCGGCGCTCCCCGGTTCAATGGCCGGACCACTCAACCCGCCCTCTTGCATGGCCCGAGCCGTATCCACTCGTAAGTCGCTCTCTTGGCGCAAGGCGCCATGGCAGGGGAAGCAGCGTTCCTTGAGCAGTGGCTTGACGGAACCCTCGTAGTCGGCGGCGAGTACCTGTTCGGCTCCTGCCACTCCGGAAGCGGTTACCTTTTCCTCGGAGCGTCCCGATAGCGGCGTGAAGCAGGTGAGGCTCAACGTCGTGAGGCCGATTGCCACGGCAGCGGAGAATGAACGATCGGATCGCATGGTATTCCTGCGGGTGTTGGCTCCCAATCGCATTACGGACAATTAGTAGACAATCGTCCATTCCGTTCTTTCTTTCCGAGGAACGAAATCGCGATGAGGAACAACGAATTAAAGGGAGGCGTATCGAGCGCGGCAGGTCCGTGGCGAGGTGAGGAGTGGCGAAGCTGCGTAACCTGTGGCGAATCGCCCAGCGTCGGCCCTCTCAAGGTAGCCGCCGCTGAATGGCGAGACGCTCAGATTGCATAACCCATTGCCACTGCCGTAATATAAACCTCGGCCTGTCGAGAATCCACTAGTGGTTGACGCATTCGAGAATCCATGAAGGGAATGGAACGATGAGGGAACGAGAAGGTTATTCGCGAAGGACCGACCGGCGTACGTTTCTCGTCGCGTCTGGACTCGGTTGTGCCGGTTTGGCGTTCGGAAGGCCGTCCCTCCAGAGTGCTCCCTTGCCTCCCGCGAATCGAAGCGGCACGGCTCAATCGACGATTCTCTTTTTTCTATGTGGTGGAGCTTCCCATATTGACATGTGGGACTTGAAGCCAGACGCTCCCGACGAGTATCGCGGTCCATTTCGGCCGATTGAGTCAACTGCGCCGGGAGTTCGGTTGAGCGAACATCTTCCACTCCTCTCCCAGCAAGCTCATCATTTGGCCATCGTCAATTCGCTGGGAGCCACCGTCAATACGAATGATCATCACGCCGGATATTACTACAACCTCACCGGGCATGTTCCCGATCAGACTTTCCTGACGCTCGGCAACAATCGGACTCCCTACGCCGATGACTGGCCCTACATGGGCTCGGTCGTCGCGGCGAAGCGGCCTCCGCACGAGCATTTGCCGAATGCCATCACGTTGCCGCATAAGCCGAGTCAGGCGCCCTATACTCGGCCGGGCCAATTCGCCGCTCGCCTGGGGCTGGAGCACGACCCGTTGTACATTGATGGCAGCGTGGAGAATCCGCTGAAGTTTCGGGCCCCCGCACTGGTGCTCGAAGGCGACACGACGGCCGCTCGGCTAACCAATCGGCATGAACTGTTGCGGACGCTGGATGCCACTCGCCGTGGATTCGATCGATTCGCGCGGGCCCAGTCATGGCAGCAGCAACAGGAGCGGGCCCTCTCTTTACTTCTGGCATCCCAGACGGCCGAAGCCTTTGATGTTTCTCGGGAGCCGGAAAACTTGCGTGACCGATACGGTCAGACGGTGAATGGAATGAGCCTGCTGCTGGCTCGACGATTGGTGGAGGCGGGTGTTCCCTTCATTACGGTGTTCTGGAAGGAGAATCAAGACATCGCGTCCAAGTGCAAAAGTGCGGGAGGCTGGGACACGCACGGGAACAATTTTCAATGCTTGAAGGAGCATCTTCTTCCCGAGTTTGATCAGGGTTTTTCGGCTCTGATCGAAGATCTTTCGCATCGCGGACTGCTCGACAGTACGTTGCTGCTGGTCACGAGCGAAATGGGCCGCAAGCCGCAGATCGGCGATCCTCGTTCCGGCGGACCTTCCGGGGCGGGTCGCGATCACTGGACGCACTGCATGTCCAACGTTTTAGCGGGGGGCGGAATTCAAGGTGGGCAGGTCTTTGGGACCAGCGATCGACTGGGAGAGTATCCCGCCGATCATCCGTTAACGCCAGCCGACATCGCCAAAACGGTCTATCATGCCATGGGGATCCATGACCTGGAGGCTCACGATCCACAGGGCCGACCGTATAACTTGCTCGAGGAGGGGGCTCCGATCCGGCAGCTCTTTTGATTCTTCGAATCGAGCGTGGGAGCCTGGATTGCGGGCAAGCGAGATTTACCAGCATGATTGACTTCAGCCACATGGAAATTGACCGACGTTGGAATGGGCTTGCCCTATCGCTCATCGCACTGC
>JBJHCD010000186.1:5129-8623 GCA_050485845.1 Pirellulaceae bacterium
CACTGCTGCTTATCAGTTGTCTTCACCATCCGGCCATCGCGGGTGATTTGGTCGGGATCGTCGTGGATGAGACAACCGGAGCCCCACTTGCGGCTCGGATCTATCTGCGGGGACCCGATGGCGAGTGGCACTTTTGCCAGACGGACGAGCCGGAAGGGATCGCTTGGCCTTATGCCGAACAGTGGGTGCCGATGCCTGACTCCGTGGAACGTCATACGACGGTATCGGCACATCGTTTCCGAGCTACCTTGTCCCCAGGTCGCTACGAGTTAACGGTTGAGCGAGGCAAGGAGTACCATCCCTTCCGGAAGCAGCTTGAGATTGGAAGCGGGATAACGGAGGTGCAGGTCCGCTTGCGACGCTGGATCGATATGGCCCAGCGAGGCTGGTATTCCGGCGAAACACACGTCCATCGCCGCATCCGCGAACTACCCAACGTGATGTTGGCCGAGGACCTCAATGTGGCCTTCCCCGTCACCTTCTGGACCACTCGAGCAGACCAGGCGCCGAACCTGGAACCCTCCACGCTTCGTTCCCAGGGCCCATCTCCTTTTGGACCTCGCGAGGACTATGGTTACGAGCCGATCGAGGTCGATCCGACACATGTCATTTTTCCGCGAAACACTGAGTACGAAGTCTTCTCTGTCGGGGGACGTTCGCACATGCTGGGGGCGATCTTTGTCCTGAACCACCGAACTCCATTCAAGCAGAAAGTTCCACCCGTCGGCCCGGTGGCTCGCCAGGCTCGAGCTGAAGGGGCACTGCTCGATCTCGACAAACATAGCTGGCCTTGGTCGATGATGCTGGTTCCCATCGCCGAGGTGGATCTGTTTGAACTGGCCAATAACAGCGTTTGGCGAACGGAATTCGGTTTTCGCCAATCTCCCGTCGCGCCGGCCGATTACATGCGGGTGGAGCGGGATGAAGGTGGATTGACCGAATGGGGATGGTTGGACTTCGGGTTTCAGACCTACTACGCTCTGCTGAATTGTGGTTTTCGGCTGCAACCGACAGCTGGAACGGCATCCGGTGTTCACCCCGTGCCGCTGGGCTTCAATCGAGTCTATGTGGAAGTGCCGCAGCCCTTTTCAGGTGAAGCCTGGATCGAGGGCTTGCGAGAAGGTCGCAGCTTTGTGACGAATGGACCGATGCTGTTCGCACGGCTGAATGACCGTGGGTCGGGCCACGTTTTTCGTCACGAGTCGGCGGAGACTCGTGAGCACGTACTGCAGGTGGAAGTCGTAAGCCGCCGACCGATCGAGCGCGTGGAGGTGATTCGAAATGGTGACCTCGTGGGGGTGGTTACGCCCGAGGAAGCAGACCATTTTCAAGCGAACGAAGAAGCCGCGGCCGTGCTGCGGCATCGCTGGAACTTGGAGATCAGCCAACCCGGTTGGATCGTGGCGCGGGTGATGGAACGCCAGGAAGATGGCCGAGTGCGGTTTGCACATACCGCTCCTTGGCATCTCGAATTCGACGGTCAAAAGGTCCTGCCGAAGCCCGTGGAGATCGAATACCTGGTGAAGTGGATGGAGCGAGAGGTCGAGCGGAATCGGGGAGTCCTTGCGGAGGATGGACTGGCCGAATTCATTCAGGCCTTGGAAATCTACCGCTCTATTCATTCCGAAGTGATGGCTCTCGAACGCAAACGAGACTCGAGGTAAGCCAACTCGAGGTAATTCAACTCGAGTAAAGATTCAGAGCGGCTCGGAGGCATCTCCCTCGGACTCGGCGGCCGCCAGCGGATCGGAAGCTTTGGGAACGCCTCCTCGTTTTCGCTTTTGGCTGGTGGAATCGACCGAGCCGGCCAGCAGCCCCAACTTCGCGGCTTCAGCGATCGTTGCCACGGCGGGGTTCGTTAATTTTCGTTGCGTGGTGAGGGCGAAAAAACGGACCCGAATCTCAGGCAGCTCACCGATCACCTCCACGCCGTATTGCTGTCGGATTTCCGGCAAAACCACCGAGGGAACCGGCATGATTCCGACTCCCGCAAAGCCGAATTCCTTCATCAATGCACTGTCGTCGAATTCCGCGACAATGTTGGGATCCAGCGATTGTTGGTCAAACCACCGGTCCACTCCTCTCCGCAATTCCGTATTGGATGTCGGTAGCAGAAAGGGGGCTCCCTGCAACTGATCCGGAAACTTCGAACGAAACTCAGCGGCGAGTTTCGGGTGGGCACAGAGCGTAATGGTCGAGTTGCCGAGGGGGTGGTTATACAGTTTCACTCGATAGCGGGGTGCTAGTGGGACATCTGACAGGATGACGTCAAAGCGGTGCGTCGCCAAATCAGCTACCAGTTGGCTCAGCTCCCCTTCCAGGCAGACGACGCGAATGTTCTCGGGCATCGCCAAGACAGGTTCCAACAGCCGATAAGTGATCAATTTGGGCATGACCTTCGGCACCCCGACAAGCAGTCGCGCTTGCCGGCCCGTGGTTGCCCCCCGAACCGCCCCCATCATTTCGCGACCGAGTGAAAAAATATCCTCCGCGTATTCCAGAACCACCCGCCCCTCGTCGGTCAAGATCAGGCCCCTTCCCTTCCGCTCGAACAGCTTTTGGCCCAAGGCCGTCTCAAGCTTGCGAATCTGCATGCTGATGGTGGGCTGAGCGACATCGAGCTGCTTGCAGGCCGCGGCCACGCTCCCCTCCCGGGCCACGGTCCAAAAGTATTTCAAGTGGAGGAAGTTCAGGGTGTGTAACGCATCCAACGGATCCAGGCTCCCTCTAATTTCAGGGCAATGTCAGCGCAATTTCGGGACGGGGTGCGACGGGGCATGGGTTGCTTGCCAGACGGACATTTTAGCAGATTCACAACGTCACACCCCCTGTGGAAAGGTTTGCCAGAGGGGCGGGTAAGCGAAAGAGGGAGAATTCAACGCGAGGCTTTTTGGGGGGGCGTGTTGCCGAACATAAGGGGGTGTCAGTGTGCCTCAGATTGCGGATAATGGCGGGAAGTGCCGCGACAGGAATTCGATGGGAATTCGATGGGAATTCCGTTGTCCGGAAGTCTCTCTTCCGACTTTGGATCCCCGGACTTCCGTCCAAGGGGCGTTTTCCCCCGAACCAATGTCGTACCGATCAAGGATAGGGGGAATCATTTGATTCGGAGAATTAATTCGGGTAACTTGAAAGTCCAGGGAATGTTCCAGCCGAACATTTCTCGAGCCCTCACCGCTTGCACTCCCACCGTTCCAATACATCCTGCCTGGAAAAAAATCGGGTCTTCTGCCCCATGATATCAACCATGTTCCTGCCGTCTTCCATGCGCCTCCGCTCCTTGCTTGTCTCGTTTCTCGTGGGGGGGCTGATTCATTCAACCGCCATGCTGTCATTTTCGGAGGAGGTTCCCGCGTCGAGTGGCGAGTCGGAGTCGGTTGAACTGACGGCGGAGGATTTGGATTTCTTTGAAACGAAGATCCGCCCCGTGCTGGTGAACCATTGCTACGAGTGTCACGCCGCCGACTCCAAGATCGTCCGAGGAGGTCTGCTAC
>JBJHCD010000187.1:0-8619 GCA_050485845.1 Pirellulaceae bacterium
ATCCTCCATTAAGGTTTTGTGATACTTGGTGTATACCACGTTTGTGGCTCCAAGAAACCAGGGGGATTTCAAGTTTTTTTGTGCGATGACGGCTTAAGCCCATTCAGGGAATGCTTGATTAGGGACTAGGAATCGTGCGGGAGACGACTGACGTGCACCTCGGCTGTAATCCTACCCGATCTCCAGCCGAGTGGAAGCGTTTCGGATTATCCGTCAATCAACTAATTCTGCCTATTGCGCGGCCCACTCCGTTCGGGCAGCCGATTCCTTAGAATTCCGTCTCCCGCACCAGGAACCTCCTAAGGAGATTCTGTTCTACAAACTAAGTCGATTTGCGTCCGAGCCGCCCAATTCCCAAGCGTTGCCCAACTCCAAACTCTGATGCAGCGAAACCAATTCGAGATCGAGAACTCGACTACGCCCACACTTCACATCAAGACTGAGCCAAACTCGCCATGACAAGCGCTCCACTATTTTGCCCTCTTTACCGCTACGGCTCAGCAAGAGCACTCATCATGACGAACTATGCCAGCCCAACAATCCCGGGCCAATAGCTTCTCGGACACAACACCGTGCGCGAGCACGAACAATTGGCGCCCCAAAAACGCACCAATTTGACTTGCCAATAGCCACAGCCCCCGAAGCCCTAACAGCCGCCACAGGGATGTTCTTCGAAATCGTCGTAGTACACGGGCTGCCAGCAAGTCACGATTGGGTCACCACCTGGCTCGTCGCCGTTACACGGACCGTCATACCCCATCCTGAGGGCACACATTTGCTTCGGCTTCCACTCCGCTCTTTCGCAGTGAGTACCAGGTGCGCCACCAGCACACTTGAACATACTAATTGCCGTCTTGCGAGTGCTTACAGCTGGTCCACCAGGGCACGGGTCAGGCGGCGAGCAACCGCATAAACAGGTCTTGCACTCAGCCGGTCGATTCGGATTGTCGACATCGAACACCTGATAATCGTGATTATTGCAATTAGCAAAGACCCAACCGACTGAAATCAAGCAGATCACGCCAAAAATCGGAAGCGGACGAAAAGTCATACATCACCTCACAACTTAAAGAAATTCTTCGAACAACACAACGGAAGACACACACAGTTATCATTAACTTCGAGAATTGTAGAGATCTGATCAATTCACAAGCGCGAGTAAACTCGAAACCAAGACGCAATACACCTACAGAGCGATAGGCGGGTAAGATCAAGGCAAGCTGCTGGCATGCGACACTATTGTCGCCGACGGGAGCACATTGCCTATCCTTAACCATCAATAATTGAGCAGACACGCTTTCGGCGCTGCCCACCTGATGCGGGACTACACACTGGCATGCAATGCTCCGATGCCTTGCGTTAGCGTTACTGCGGAGTTCGCCACCTGAACGAATAAGCAGTCGGCGCGACGCTCGCACGGTCCCTCCATTCGTCGTTCTAAAAATCTCCAAAGGTAAGGCCGATAGTCGTGAATCTAGCGTTGTTGGGAGAGTGTGTCAAGGAAAAAACGAAAAAACGAACAAACGAACAAACCTCCGCAGCGACAGCTATGTTTCTGCATATTGTCCGCGAGCAGATTCACCAGGCACGTTTGCGAGGGTTGCCTGGCTAAACGTTCCACCGGAACCTGTATGCCGGGACGGTCCCAAACCGCCATTCGAAAAACTGGAGCGTGTGCCGGCTGGCCGAGATCGTCCGGGTTGGAAAAGCCTATCGACATCGTGTAGTTATTCGACGACAGTGTAGCGAATGCAATCCGGAACGCGTGGATCGGACATTCCCGATGCGATCGCCTTGGCTATGTCAAGCTTGTGATCGATATCGAGAAATAGGAGAACTGCGCCGTTGGAACTGATCCGCTGATCATCAAGAGTAACCTTGACCGAAGGATTGAAAATCGAGTTCCCAATCGATACACTTAGCTTCACCCGTGGCGTGACCATCTGTGTTAGAGTGAATTGGATTCAATACCGACTAAAACGCCGGGAATGACGCGATGGACCGTTACTTTTCTGAAAGTTCTTGTGGACAATCCGGGTTTAGGGAACGCTTGATTGAGAACTAGTCCCGGCTACCGGGAATCTCGCCACAGATCACGGAATGTCGGTAACGTTATGATCGGTTGTGTCACGAATGGAGGGGAAGGATTGGTGGATCAGGCAAGGCTGACAAAAGAAGTAAAGTGTGTGGTATGTCAATATTAAGTATCAATCGAGATTCCAAGTAGCCATTTACCGAATGATCCAATAAGGACATAAGGGCTCCAGCACGCGATGCGGGGCTGGAGCACTCAATTGATCGGGAGGAACTGAATGATTGCGCTACTTGGTGGCACCGGCTATATTGGCCGCGCGTTCCAGTCTCACCTCAGCCGGAAGGACCTCGAATTCGAAGTGGTCTCCCGGAAGTGGCTCGACTACACCCGGGTCGAGTTCTTGCGGGAGTACCTTCGCGAGCGGCATCCGCGATTCGTCATCCTGACGGCCGGATACACGGGGCGCCCGAATGTCGACGGCTGTGAAACGAACAAGGCCGAATGCCTCGCGGCCAATACGCTCCTCCCTTGCGTGGTTCGCGCGGCCTGCCAGGACGCCGGTATTCCCTGGGGCTACGTCGCCTCCGGCTGTATCTACTCCGGTTGCCGGCCGGACGGCCAAGGTTTCACGGAAACCGATCCGCCGAACTTCACTTTCCGCCAAGGACGCTGCAGCTTTTATTCGGGCACCAAAGCACTGGCCGAGGAACTGCTCGATGAAGCCGAACAATGTTATCTCTGGCGACTACGCATGCCGTTCGATCATATTGACTCACCACGAAACTACCTAACTAAACTCCTCAGGTATGAGCGGCTCTTGGACACGACGAATAGCCTCTCGCACCTCACGGAGTATGTGGAAGCCTGCGTTGCCTGTCTGCAAAGTGATCTTCCATTCGGTACGTATAACTTGACTAATCCAGGCCAAGTCACCACGCGCGAGGTGGCGAAAATGATCCGCCAAGCGGGAGTGACGCGAAAGATATTCAACTTCTTCGAATCCGAGGAACAATTTCTGGCACAGGCCGCAGTAGCGCCGCGATCCAGCTGCATCCTGGACAGTTCAAAAGCCCTTCGAGCGGGCCTGCGATTGCGCCACGTGCAGGATTCCCTAAGTCGGGCCCTGCGACATTGGGAAGGCTGACGAGTTTTCAATTAGCTCAAGTCGCTAACTGCTCATCTTCCGGACGGAGCCCCTACGGATCATGCAACTTACTTCGAGTTTCGGCGATCAAGCTGAAACCGAAGTTTCTGGTACCACTATGGGCGACAGTGAGTCATTCTTTGACGCGACGATAGCGCGTCGCCCCGATGAATATGCCAATAAGTACCACGACCCCGAGAATGAGAAGCATGGTGCGTCCCCAAAGCCGCGAAATCTGCTGTGGTTTGTACGCATCAGTCGGTTTCTCAAATACGAAGTGAGCACCTGGGCTGAAGTCCTCCAGACTGACCTGCGTACAATCCAACTGCCCGGCGGCACATGCATCGTGCGCGTTTCGCAGATTGATGACGTGAGTCCCCTCGGAAAGTTCGATTGCGAATGCACCGTCGGCAAGCGATGCCTCTCTCAAATCACTCGAATGCCACCGACCTGTTCGCCACACACCATTTGCCCCGTCCCCGCTTCGACTGACTGTCACAATTGAACTCGGGACAAATCCCCCCTCACATTGAACGAAGTCGCTGCGCTGCTCAATTCGTTGATACCGCGAACCGTCGTCACCGACAAACGTCCATTCACAACGCTCAATCACCGACACATCTGGCTCCGTCCAAAAAACCAATCGGAGGTCGGCCGAGTGGCCTTCCGTCGCATAGGTCACAGTTACAAGCAATCGAGAGTCGTCAAGAGGTTCAACGTCTCCTTTCACATTCGTCGCGTCACTGGGAATGCTCAAGATGTCGCCGGCCGGACGCGAGTTTATCGACAGCGGATTCAAGAGCCCGCGGAATCGGGAACTTGCCACGGGGGTTTCGCCCTGTTGATATGGCTCCCGCCGGCTAAGTACGAGCGAGGGTTCGTCGGGCGTGTCCAAGGAACTAAATAGCTGCCACTGGGGCGTAAACACCTCTTCGAACGACACAAATAAACCAGTGGTGTAATTGCCAAGTTCCGTAAAGACCGCCTCTTGGTCATACTGATAGGAATGCCGAATCATGCTTCCTCGCTTCGAAAGCACTCCTCGTCCGCCCTGTTGAGTCGAATCCTCGATCCAGTCGAGTGCCAGCCCTCTCTCAGGGCTCGAGCTTCTACCGGTATCGTGCCGAAAAGTACATGTGAAGTTAATTGACTGCGCCCATTGACGAGTTTCTAATCGGAGCGACTCGATCCGCGGATCTAGCTCAGCTCGGACTAGCAATGGGCTGAAAGCTATCGCCGAACAGAATATTCCTGCAGCCAGCGCGATTCCCCACTTGTTACTCAACGAGTTTAACGGGGGCCATCTCAAGAGAACTCCGCCCAAGAACAGTCGGCTAAGGGCGTGAACGGTGTGATTGCCGCTTTGATCGATCCGGCGGCATTTCGCGGGGCGGCGGAGTAGCTGTCCACCTACGCAAGTCACGCCACTGGCACGTCCAGGAGAGCCAGCTTCACTCACACCACAAAGCAGCACAAATGGGGGGGGCAGCATTGGATGGTCCCTTCGGAGTAGTCTGCAGTTTCGCAAAAACGTCAGCTAGTTAGCCATGAACCTATTGGCTTCCGAATGGGTTGTCAACAGAAAACTTGCCGAGACATGAAAATGTTTGCACTCTGGATATTTGCCCCCATGGACACCCAAGGTCTCAGGAAGTTTGCTCGGAACGCTCATCCCCCCGATTGCCGTTGCACTCGCCTTTACGGATGCTTGCCAGGAGCACGCCAGATGTACCAAGAAGTGAAAATGAACAACACGATCCAGCTGAGAAATTCGAACATCGATATGCCTCCGTCGCCATCACGTCCAGACTCGTCCTCGGCTGGGACGAGATTGGATCTTGGATCTAAGGCTATCGTGGGGGCTCTGTCGCGTCTGTTTCGATCCACTTGTCGTCGAGGCCCAAGTTCCGACCGAGAGCGACCGTGGAGCTGGGGCACCGACCGTGGAAGGGAGCGGAGTGGGAACCGCAGGCATTCGTCTTGGGGCTTGGGCTGACAAAAAGATGTAGGACAGAAAAATATTTTTGTCCGACATCTTTTTGTCAGCAAAGAACCTGGAGTGCGGCTAGGATTCAAGTGATTGTCCGCGGAAGGTGACTGGTTCACTCCATTCTGCTCGCCCCCTGGCGCAACATGCACGCCCAGCGGGGACGTGAACTCGGCAACGGCACCGCTGATGAACACTCAGGGGGCTTCCTCTCAGCCGGCGGTTTCGCAAGTCACGGGGACCGGCAGGTCACCCGGGCCCGCGACGGGGAGAGCCAGTTCGGGATCAAGCTGCGCCTCCACTTCCGACTCAATCACGCGCATCGACTGCCAGCGTCCTTGGAGGAATCGAGCCAAATAGATGGAGCCCATCATGCAGAGCCATCCGGTAAAGACGAACCAACACCAAATCAGCCCCCAGCCGAACCACTGCACACCCAGGAGGCTGAAGAGGAGGGGAAGCGGAGCGGTGGTGGCGGATAGAATCATGATAAATCGGGTATCTCCCGCCCCCTTGATGGCACTCATGAAGATCAGCGCGGTGGAGTCAAACAGGGCATAGGCGGCCACGAAGCGGAGCAGCACGATCGTCAATTCCCGCAGTTGCTGGAAATCACCCTCCGCCATTCCGGCCGCGTGGCCCAGGAGAAACAAATCGGGCGTGAAGAGGTAGAGCAATGCCATGCCTCCCGTATAGATCATCGCCAGTCCGAAGGACGTCCAAGTCGCTCGGGAGGCCAAGTCGGCCCGATTGTGTCCCAATTGCTGGCCCACCATGGTCGATACGGCGATTCCCAATCCAAAGACGGGGACGAAGGCGACACTGTTGACATTGAAGGCCATGGTCGTGGCGACCATGGCATCATTTCCGAGCCGACCGATCAGCATGATGAACAGCGTGATTCCCGAAACCTCCACGGCGAACTGGAAGCCGCTGGGAATGCCGAATTTCAGGATCCGAAACAGGAGAGCCCCATCGAACCGGCGGCCTTCAGGAAGCCCGAATTTCAGCCGATGCGCCGCCGTTTCGGTCAGCACCCAGTAGTGGCCGACCTCCAGCCACTGGGCCACGACCGTGGCCCAGGCGGCTCCCTCAATCCCCATGCCGGGAAATCCAGCCATTCCGAAAATCCAAAAATAGTCCAGGACGATGTTCACCACCGAGGCGGTCACGTCGACAAACATCACGGCCCGCGTATCACCTCGGCCCGTGAAAAACGTCGATTGGGCGGTCGAAATGATCAGGCCCCCCGCGCCGAACATCAGGATCTGAAAGTAGATCGTCTCGAGTCCCGACAAGAGCGGATCGTGCCCCGCCAGGCGGAAAGCATGAGGTGCCAACGGGATCGCCAGCAAAAAGAGTGGAACCGAATAGATCGCCAAACGCATGGCCTGTCCGACGGCCAGGCCAATTCGTTCCGGCCGACCCGCCCCATGATATTGGGCCACGAACGTGTTGACGAACGAAAGTAGCCCCATCGGAAAGCAGACCAGCGAGAAAAACAACATCCCCGCCGGCATGGAGGCGGCCATCGCCGAAACGGAATGCCAAGCCAGGAACATCCGGTCCACGAAGTTCATCACCGTCCAGGAGATCGTGGAGATAACCAGTGGAAGAGCCAAGGTGATCACGTCCCGCATACCACAGGGACGTGACCACCAATTTCCCGACTCTTCGGACGAGGGTGATTCACTCGGATTGATCATTGGACCGGCCATACACATTGAGCCCCATCAAGGACAGCTTCTCACCCTCGATCAGAGCCCTTTGGGCATGAAAAGGTTCGCGCCTCTCGAAACCGATCACGCGGTGGCGACGATTGGCTCTCTGTTCGCAAGCTGACGTCGTCGCTCCCAAGCTTCGGTTTATTCGGCGCTCTTGCCCTCAGAGAGGAAGATAAACCACTTGGCCGTTCCATTCCGCTTGCTCGGTACACGCAACCATCAGCAGCACCTCTTGAATCGCCTGACCGACCGGGAACCGGTCGTTAAGAATGAAGCAGCCGCAACATGCCTCATCCTCAAGCCTCGCGCTGGGCGAGCAGCCGCGAGCGTATTTCGCTCAAGTCGCCCGGCTGACTTTCTATCCGTTGTCGAACTTCATCGGCCTTCTGCTCCCGTCGGGCCAAGTACTCCTCGATCTCGCTGCGATGACGTAGGTAGTAGGCAATCACGGCGTACACGTCGCCCAGCGCTAGTGTGGAATACCGCTGCACGATCGTCTCTGGGGTCGCGCCATCTTGGAATGCCTGAATAACCAGTTCCAGCAGGACGCGCGAAGTTCCCACGCGCAGAGCACCCGCGACATCTTCACGAACAGGCGGCGCTTCGGCGTGAATGTTGAATGACAAAGTGGGACCCCCCTCTCTGAGTTGCACAGACCTGCTTTTTCGCGATCTGCTTGCTGACCATTCCCCGGGAGTCAGCGGGACGAGCGAACACCAAATGCGCGTGCCACTCGAATTCATCAATGTTGCCCTTCAACTCCCAACCATCCATTCCCTCCCGGATCGCCGGCCGTTCGCGACCAATTGGCCGAAACATGCCATTCTCGTGCATGGCGTCCACTGCGCGCTGCATTTTGGCCATTCTCCTGTAACAGCACCAAGCCACATGGCCACTGTTTTACCGCGACGATTCGACCGCTGACAGTCCCTACAGCCCCCCTCACACTCCATGGACCTTGTGCGGTCGCAACAGCCGGTTCACCCCTATCACAGGCACAGGCCAAGCTCGCGTAGGCCCAGTACGAACCAGAGGACGCCTTAGGCCAAGATATCCCGGATGGGATCGCCGAAGTCAATCTCCAACCGCTTGTGCCCCGGGACCTCCAATCGCCGGGAGTCCATGCCCAATTGGTGCAGCACGGTCGCATGCAGGTCGGTCACGTAATGGCGGTCGTCCGTGGCATGAAAACCCAATTCATCCGTCGCGCCATGCACGGTCCCCCCACGCACGCCACCCCCCGCCAGCCAGACCGAGAATCCATACGGGTGGTGATCGCGTCCGTCGGATCGCTCCGCCCCCGGCGTCCGCCCAAATTCCGTTCCCCAGACCACCAGCGTGTCGTCCAACAGACCGCGGCGCTTCAGATCTTTCAGCAACCCCGCAATCGGCTTGTCCACCACGCCGCACCGAGCTGTATGGTTTTCCTTCAATTTGGAGTGGGCATCCCAGCCATCATCATAAATCTGAATAAATCGAACTCCCTTCTCCACCAGACGCCGCGCCGTCAGACACTGCTCGCCAAAAGCTCGCGAGGCGGGTTGATCCAACCCATAGAGCTGCTGGGTCTCCTCGGTCTCATCGCTCAGTCGCACGACATCGGGGACCGCCATCTGCATGCGGAAAGCGAGTTCATACGATTTGATTCGTGCCCGCATCACGGGATCAGTCGGGTATTCCACCCCCGCCAGACCATTCAGCTCGTGAAGGAGTTCCAATTGCTGAGCCC
>JBJHCD010000188.1:0-1246 GCA_050485845.1 Pirellulaceae bacterium
ATCAAGACGTGCTCCAGCCAGTCGTCCGGAATTTTCGGCGAGACGACCGAAAACCAAGCCCCCACTCGATGAGCGACCGTCGGCATCGATTGACGCGAGATCTGTTTTTCATGACGAGCGGCCGCCACGCGCAGCCGACGTTCCATCGCCGCGAACCGTTCCGCTGTCTGCCGAGCTGGTTCGTCCCCCTCCAGGTAGAGACTGACGATAAACTGTCGGCGACTGACCGGTGGGGAGGTCTCGAAAGGAGGCGTCATGGTTCGGCGACTCCCCACGGCTTGGCATCGCCAATAGATGTAGTCCCCCCTCCAGTCCGAGGGAACGCGGAGAATGAGCACGAATTCCTTGTCACCTTCCAGTGAGATCCGCGGCGTCGGCTTCAGCTTGAAATAGACGCTCGTTCGGCGATTCATCGTTCCACTGGCCGCCACCGTCTCCAACGGAGGAAGCAGCTCGTAACGAATGCTGTTCGACTCCTTGTCACTCAAGCCACCCGACAAGGTACCCGCCAGCGGCTGCATCACCCCCGACAGGGAGAGCCCCAAGTTGCTGGAATCCTCCTTCCGCTTTTCCAGGCCGATGTTCCCCACCACGTCACTACTGAGCGTTGTCTTGGGCAAGTAGTCGGCGATTTCCACTCCCGACGCGGGGTAATCGAATCGATAGAACAGCTCCTGCAGGTCTCGCTCACCGCCACGACCGACCAAAACCGAGATGGGGATCTTGACTTCAATCAGTCGAGCCGACGGGTGAGTCATTCGATACTCCTCCGTGGTAATGTCCCGCGCGGCGATGGTCGTGGGAGCGTCGAAGATCACTCGGTCTGAACCGGCGACGGGAAGGGTGGACAGGCCGGGAGCGGCCACCAATAGCCCGATCAGGCCCCAGAGTGAAAATGGGTAGGTGGTGGGAGCCCGGCGAATCGATGGGGTGACCATCTGAGTCTCTCCTTGCACTACAAATGGCGGTGGGACAGCGAAGATAAGTTTGAGCCCCCGCGTCCTCAAGTGTGCGGCGGCCATCCTGGCTCCCCCCACGAACGAGCAGCGGTTCAACCACTGACAGGTCCGTGGGACTCCATCCCGGAGAGATCTGCGGCGATATGACCGCAGGAAAAGGCTCGTGACTAAAAGCTATCCTAGCGCTCGGCTCGACCGAGTCCAGTTTGTCCAGTAAGTCGAGCCAAGATTTCAGGGGTTCCCGGGGAGCTGGCAGTCCAGTTCCGAGAAACTGCGTAGTTCGGGGT
>JBJHCD010000188.1:1256-8597 GCA_050485845.1 Pirellulaceae bacterium
GTTCGGGGTGAGGATGCGGTCCAGGATCCCCGTTTCCCGGGCGGCGGCAGAGGGCTGTTTGTAACCCCGCCTCGCGGGCTGCGTCGAGTTCCGCCACGATGTCGCTCAGAAACAAAATATCCGCCGGGGCAAACTGCATCGCCTCGGCAATCCGCCGGTAACTGGAGGCCTCGCGTTTGGGCCCCGTCGTCGTGTCATAATGCCCGCTGAGAAGCGGCAGCAGGTTACCCGCCAGGGTGTGGCCGAAAAAGAGTTGCTGGGCGGCAATGCTTCCGGAAGAATAGATGCGGATATCCAAACCTTGCTCCACCCAGCGGCGGAGCGCATCCGGGACGTCGTCATACAGATGGGCCTGAAGTTCGCCCGAGCGAAAACCTCCCTCCCAAATTACTCCCTGTAGCTGTTTCAGACCGGTCGCCTTCACGTCTTGATCCATCAATCGGATCGTTTCCTGAACCACCCGACGTTGCTCGGCCGTCAACGGCAACGCCGTTCCCGCTTTGGGCTCGGCCACCTCACTCGGGTCCAGCGGTGGCGTGGCTTTCTCCCCCTCTCGGTTTGTTCCCGATACGTCGGACTGAAGCCAGGCATCGAGGGACGAGTACCCCGCGTCGACGGCCATCTGCTCGAGTGCCGTGGCGACTTGCGGGTTGCGCCAGTGACGCGCAAGGAAGGTCTCCAGTTCCCGACGGACGAACGGGAACATGACCTCGTAGACGAAGTGAATCGACGAGGTCGTCCCCTCGATATCCAGCAAGACGCCACGAACTTGAAACGCCAAAGGTGCCGTCATGATGGAACTTAGAGATTGACGGGTGACTTGAAGTCGTCACCAGGTGCCACGAAACTGGGACCGAGGCAGACCGGCATGTAACGGTCATGGACTCCCGACTCGATATAATGAGGCGCCCAGCCCGACGGATCCAGGAAGAGGCGTATGCAGCGAATCGTCTTGTCCGCGCAGAGGTCGAACCAGTGCTTCGTGCCGGCCGGCACGTTGATCAAGTCTCCCGACTCGATCTCGATCCCGAAAACCGGGCCGTTCTCCGGGTGGATATGAAAGACGCCGTGTCCCTTGACGGTAAAGCGGACTTCATCTTCGCTGTGCGTATGCTCCTTGCTGAATTTCTCGAGCATCGCGTCCAGGTTCGGCGTTTCGGGATTGACGTTGATAACGTCCGCCGTGGTATATCCCCCACGATCCTTCAACCGCTGAATCTCCGGTTCGTATTCGCGGAGAATCTCCTCGCTGCTCGCCTCGCCGTCAATACGCCCCGCCACTTCCCACTTCTCATACCAGATGCCGTGAGGCTCCAAGTAGGCACGAATCTCTTCGACATCCGTCAGTTCACGCTTCTCATCGTGAATAAATACTCGAGCCATGGTCGGTCTCCAAAAAAGTCATGAGGGAAAAGCACCGCGAAGTCAGTCGGAGGTGGGGCATCCCCCCGCCAACATCATTCGCCGCGCGACGCATTCAAACAGGAACTCATAAATTTCAACGTGCCGTCGAGCTTCCGACAAGTCGCGGCCCCAGGTGTATAGGCCATGCTGATGAATCAGGTACCCATGTGTCAGCGGACGCTCCGAAGCGTGGAACCGCTCTCGAACCTCGCGAGCCAGCACGGGGATGTCTTGGCTGTTTTCAAAAATCGGGACCCATTCGGAATGTTCGTGAGTCGGGATTCCCTCCAAGCCCTTGAGCATCTCATAGCCCTCGATGGCAAAGCCCCCAGCTTGGCGGAAATAGTCGGAAAGCACGGTTCCCCAAACCGAGTGAGTATGCAGGATGGCACCCACCCCAGCCTGCTCGGCCGCCACCACGTGCAGCAACGTCTCGGCCGACGACTTCGGCTGGCCATCGCTTACCGGGCGACCATCCGAACCAACGCGGACAAAATCACCACGCCCCAGACGTCCCTTGTCCTTGCCGCTGGCTGTAATGAGCAATTCGAGCGGTTCCCGAGTCAGGACCACGCTGTAGTTGCTACTGGTTCCTAGTGACCACCCTCGAGCGTGGAACATCCGCCCCGTTTCACGTAGTTCGTCAATCAGGGGGACGTGGTTTCGCAGCCCTTCGGATAAAGGGGCTTCGGATGGGGACGCGGAATTCGCTGCTGGGGCCGATATGTCGGAATCAAGTGATGTGGGCATGAGCATTCGTCGGGGGCCGTCCGGCCCGAAGGGGCAGTTCGTCTGGCTGTTGTCCCGCACCGATCTGGAAGTGGTCGGGCGGTCGTCCGCGGTATTCTCGTGGACGCGGTATTCTCGTGGTTGTCGGCTCGTGGCAAACGAGCATCCTGGTCGCCTAACTGTGCATCCTCGGAAGGTCCTCTCCCTCCGCGATGATGGTACTCTCGAGATCGGCGAGTTCCCCGAGTCGGCGGTGCACCTCCGTCTCGTCGGCAAATCCTTTGGCGAGCCGTACATAAGTGGAGTGATGACGCGCCTCGGACTCGAACAGGCTGTCGTAGAACTCAGCCAACTCACGATCTTGGACATGTTTTCGCAGTAAATCGAACCGCTCACAAGACCGCGCCTCGATCAGCCCGGCGACCAACAGGCGATCAACCGCTCGGTCCGGCTCCGATTTACGGATCAACTGGTGCAGACGACTACCGTATTGGCTGGGCTTCAACCGCCGAAAACGAATTCCACGACGCTCGAGAAGGTCGAGTACCTGGTGGAAATGGTCCAGTTCCTCCTGAACGATCTCCGTCATCGCCTCGCAGAGGGGGCGGTTTTCGACATAAGCGAACAGGAGATTCATCGCCGTGGCGGCAGCCTTCTTCTCACAATGCGCATGGTCGATCAGAATCTCTTCTAGAGAATTGTCGACCTGGTGGAGCCATCGAGAGGTGGTTTCGCCGCGAAGATTGAGCATCCTGCCATCATAGGAAAGGGCAGGGGGCGGTTGTAAGGGGGGGAGTACCCACGGCATGGTGTTGTTGAGTGTTCGCGGTTTGCAGAAATACTACGCGTCGGAACCCGTCCTCTCGAACGTGACGTTCGACTTGCGGGCAGGGGAACGTGTCTCGCTGGTCGGGCCCAACGGAGCGGGAAAGACGACTCTGATGCGAATCCTGGTCGGAGATGAAGACCCGGATGCGGGAGAGGTCGAACTTCCGTCGGGAACCACCATCGGCTACCTCGAACAGCAGCCCCAGTTCGATCCCCAAAAAACAGTCTGGCAAGAGGCCCAAGATGCGTTCGCCGACGCCCTGGCCATGATTCGCGAGATGGAGGAACTGGCCGAAAAGATGGGACAGGTCGAGTCGCCCGAGGAGCAAAACCGGCTCGGAAAACGATTCGATCTGCTGCAGCGGGAAATTGAGCGGCGGCAGGCTTACGAGTTGGATCATCGCGTGGAACGAGTTCTCTCGGGGTTGGGTTTCCCCAAGGCATCGTTTTCGAAGCCCATCGTCCAGCTCAGCGGCGGTCAACAGAATCGTTTGCTCCTGGCCCGTCTGCTGCTCCAGCAGCCCGACGTCATGCTGCTGGACGAACCCTCGAACCACCTCGACATGGAAGCGACCGAATGGCTGGAAAACTTCCTGATCGAATCGAACCAGGCCCTGCTGCTGGTCAGCCATGACCGATACCTACTGGACCGAGTTGCCACGCGAACCATGGAACTGCTCCACGGTGAGGTGGACTCGTTCCCGGGAAACTATTCCGCTTATCGAGTTCAAAAGGGGGAGCGGCTGGAAGTCCAGCGTCGAACTTATGAAAAACAGCAGGCCGAAATAGCCAAGATGGAGGATTTCGTGCGGCGAAACTCCTACGGCCAGAAGCATGCTCAGGCCGAAGATCGCCGCAAGAAATTGGAACGGATCGAGCGAGTTCCTCTCCCCAGGGAAATCCCGACGCCTCCCATGGGCTTTCCCGCCCCGACACGTACGGGCGATATTGTGCTGCGAGTCGAGGGGTTGGCCAAGAGCTTTACCGACCAACCCCTCCTCCGCAATATTTCGCTCGATATCCTCCGCGGCGAGAAGTGGGGAATACTCGGGCCCAATGGAGCAGGAAAGACGACCTTTCTCCGCTGTGCCCTGGGCGCCATCGAGCCGGATCAAGGACGGGTTGTGCTGGGAGCCGGAGTACGCGTCGGTTACTTCGACCAACTGCTCACTTGCCTCGATTCCGACGAGACCGTTCTGGATGCCATCCGACCCTCGCATAAGGACTTCGTTGAGCAGCAACGTCGCGATTTGCTGGCCAAGTTCGGAGTCACCGGCGACCAGGTCTTTCAGTCGGTCTCGAGTCTTAGCGGTGGGGAGAGGAACCGAACCGCCCTCGCCCAACTCGCCGCCTCCGACGCCAACTTCCTGATCCTCGACGAGCCTACGAATCACCTCGACCTCTGGGCTCGTGACGCTCTGGAAAAGTCCATTCGCGAATTCGATGGGACCGTCCTGTTCGTCAGCCACGATCGCTATTTCGTCAATCAAGTCGCGGACCACCTGCTGGTGCTCGACCCCGATCGAGCTTGGGTGATTGAGGGAGATTACGACGCCTACCGGCAAGCTCGAGCCACCGCGATGCAGGCTTCCGAGTCTCCATCGTTGTCGGCGAAATCCTCGTCTTCTTCCAGCCGATCCGAAAGGTCCGGAAAAACTGGAAACGACTCGTCAAAGACCCCGTCGGGAGGAAAGGGGAAGAAGCAGTCAGCCACCAAGCCCCGACCCAAGCGGCGGTTCCCCTACCGAAAAGTGGCCGACCTGGAAGCGGACATTGCCACCTGCGAAGCGACCATCGAGGAGCTTCATCAACAACTGGCCAATCCGGAAATCCTCCGAGATGGCGATGCCGTCAAGCTGCGAATGGCCGAGTTGACATCGCACGAAGATCGGTTGACGCAACTTTACGAGCATTGGGAGGAAGCCACGGAGTTGGGTGGTTAGAAAAAAAGGCCGGCCCTCGAGTTGCTTTCGCAGGTCATCGAGGGCCGGCCGAAATGTCGAAGGCTCGCGATCGAGCCCCTGGGATATCGTCAGTTTGTCCAATTGTTCAGTCAGTCAGTCAGTCAGTCAGTCGGCAATCACGCCGATTCGTTTAGAACCGGAAGTGGAAGCCTCCTCGAGGACCGTAAATACCAACTCCCACGCCAGGCAGCGGCGCGTAAGGGTGGACAAACACCGGGCTGCGCGGATGGATCGGGTAATGACCGCGGAAGTGGTGCGGCACCCTCGGTCCATGAAACCGATGATGGTGATGGAGATGGTGAGGGGCCCGATAGAACTGGTGGTGCGGCCGAATGTGGTGATGACCACGGTAACCGCGATGACGATGACTCGCCTCCGCCGGAACGGCCATCCAGCCCACGACCAACAACGAAGCAGTAACGATGGCGATATTTCGGATACGTTTCATCTTTCCTTCTCCTTCATCCAACGGTGTTGATGCAGCCGCGTCGGACTGCATGGTTCGTCAGTGGGCATCTCTGGGAATGCCCTGGGGTGTCGTACACTCGACTTTTCTTTCCCACTTCTCTGTTTCTGTTATGTCTTCTTAAGCAGTCTGCGTGCCAAAATGGAGGAAATGGAATTTTTCGGGCCGCAGTCGAGCCCAAAAACAGCGGAATGCTGGAGTCAGAGAGCGGAATTCTCGGGGGCAGCGCCCCCAGATGACTCAGCAGCACTCTAGCCGAGCTGCCATGGGGGACTTTCGATCAAGCCGAATGGAGCGTGGTGTTGCGGAAGTGACTACGCAGTGTCGTCATGTTGGTGGCAATGGCCCCCTGGTCGCTCGACTTGCAGTCCGCCCGCTGCCGGACCAAGATGGCAACTTCGGATTCCTGTCTCCGCGAGTCATGGTGGCCATGAACTCGTTCACGGTGCTCCTCTGAGTGGTGCGGCGCGTTGGCTGATTAGAGGGGGGCAGGGGTCGATTCGAGCGAGCGAGGATTCCGGTTGAGCGAGGATTCCGGGTGAGCGGGGCATTCCGAGTGAGATGAGGAGCGAGATGGGGAGCAAAATGGACGTTGAATCTGGACGATTGACCGTGTTGATTCCCGTCTACAACGAACAGGATCTGGTCGAGGAGGTGATTGATCGAGTTTTTTGCTTGGGGGAGTTGATCCACGAAGTCATCGCGATCAATGACGGATCGACCGATGAAACTCGGACCGTCCTCGACCGACTCGCTCAGCAGTCAGCGTATCGTTCCCGCCTGCGGGTCCTTCACATGCCGCGCAATCAGGGAAAGACCTCGGCCATTCAACAAGGTCTGCTGGAAGCCACCGGTGAATGCGTCATCATTCAGGACGCGGACCTGGAATATGATCCGGCGGAAATTCCCGACGTGGTGGGTCCGATTCTCTCGGGGGAAGCGGACGTGGTCTATGGAAGTCGTTTCTTGGTGCGCCGGGCGGCTCGAGTTCTCTATTTTTATCACTATCTGGCCAACAAGTTCCTGACGCTCCTCTCCAACCTGCTGACCAACCGCAACATGACCGACATCGAGACCGGATACAAGGCGTTTCGAAGGGAGGTTATTCAGCCATTGCGTTTAACGAGCAAGGGATTTGGCATGGAGGTGGAGATCACGGCCATGATCTGCAAGACTCGAGCGAGAACGTATGAGGTTCCAATCTCCTACCACGGGCGGACTTACGAAGAGGGGAAGAAGATCGGCTTTCGGGATGGAGTGGCCGCCATTTGGTACATCTTCTACTACAACCTGATTCAGCCCCATCGACGCGAAGGACGCGAGTATGTGCGGAGCGTGAATGAGTTTCTTCGCGAGAACGCTCCCAAAAAGGGGACGGCTCGCTAGTCGATGTCCTGGTCTTGTCGTTGACTCGCGAGCGAGTCAATGTGCCGTTCGTCCCTCGATCCGGTCACGAACTGGTGCCTTGTCAGGCTCGCGGCCCTGGTTGGTGATGGCGGACTTTCTGGAAGTGGTTGACCTTGGTGGGGAACCACGAATGCACGCTGATAAACCAGCGGATGCACGGGAGCCGCGAACGGCGTGGGTGCTGAAATCGAACGTGGGGGTCGCCGCCCCGTGATTCTCAACGTTGGGCGGGGCGGATACAGAGAGGGCGGCATGGGCACAAAAAAAGCCCATGCTCGTCTTCCCCGGAGGGTAAATGAGCATTAGGGCTTTTCAAGCGAGGCCGACGGGACTCGAACCCGCAACCACTGGATCGACAGTCCAGTACTCTAACCAATTGAGCTACGGCCCCTCGCGATCGATTGGAGGCTTTGGATTATACCTCGCCCTTAAGGTTCTGCAATACGGGCTCGCGAAACAATCCTCGCACACTGGACCTCTGGATCACTGGATCACTGGATCACTGGATCACTGGATCACTGGATCACTGGATCACTGGATCAC
>JBJHCD010000189.1:0-7165 GCA_050485845.1 Pirellulaceae bacterium
ATCAGGCGACGAGCCACTGTCGTCGGTGGTGTTGCAGGCCCGTGATTGACGCGTACCCGGTGGGACCCCTCGCTTCAGAGTTGAGAAGTCCGTGGAACGGGGGCCGGCGGCGGCCCCCTTTGCCATTCCGGCAGTCGTCCAGTACGCTGACGGGTGCGGGTTTCCACGAAAGATTGCCGTGAAAAGTTGCCGTGAAAATTCGTCGCGAGAAGTGGTAACGAAGTTTGGTAGCGAAGTTTGGTAACGAAGATTCACTGGCCTTCGCGGCCGTGATCACGTTGAAACAATAAGAAAGAGAGTGAGGCGGACGATGAACCGTTCTTGGCAGTACCTTCGTCCCGGATGTGGACGCATCCTGGTGACCGTAAGTTTGACATGGATCACGCTCGGACTTGCCGGATGTGGGCCGAAGCAAGAGACAACCACCGTCCCCCCTCCGACCGAATCCCCAGATTCCGCTGGTACCGGATCGGGTGAGATGACCCCTCCGACTGAAGTCCCGGTGGAAGCGGACGACGCCGAGGCGGTCGCGGCACTCACGGAGCTGAATGCCAAGCTTGATCTGAACTCAGACGGCAACATCGTGCTCGTCGACCTCAATCTGGCTGACGACTGCCGGGACGAAGATCTTCAGCACGTCGGTAAGCTGATGGCCCTCGAAAACCTGCAGCTTGGCGGTCCCGATATCACCGACGAGGGACTCGACCACCTCCTCGAGTTGCCACGACTTCGGATCTTAAACCTGGGTGGTACCTCGGTGACGGACGTCGGCATCGAGAAGCTGAAGGCCATCAGTTCCTTGGAAGACATCAACCTGTTTCGCACCAGCATCACGGCCGAGGCAGTAAGGCACCTGAGCGAACTGCCCCGCATGCGCCGCCTCCGCATGGCCCGGTGCGACCTGGGCGACTCCGCTCTCGAACATCTCCAAGACAAGACCGACCTGGAAGTGCTGGACTTGGCCGAAGTCAGTGGATCCCAAGGGGGAATCAGCGACGTCGGGCTCAGTTACCTCGCCGACATGAAGAACCTGCGATTTCTGCGCGTCTGGGGCCAGCAGATTACCGACGCCGGGATGGTCCATCTCGAAGGGATGGAGCGACTCCAGTTCCTCAATCTTCCCGATACCTACGTTTCGGACAGCGGTATGGAGAGCATTGGGAAGTTGTCGGAATTGCGTGAGTTGAGCATGTACCAGACCTATCTAGGGGATGGCGGGCTCCAGCACCTGGTTGATTGCAAGAAACTGCGGAAGATCAACATCCGAGCCAACGGTGGGGTTGGTGATGATGGAGTTGAGGCGCTCAAGCACATTCCGAGCCTCCACAGCATCGACCTGAGTGAAACTCGAGTTGGCGATGGAGGAATGGTCCACTTTGTCGAACTTCCCCAACTGACGGAGCTGATTCTCCTTCGGACCAATGTCGGGGACGAGGGACTAGAGCACATCGCCAAGATTCCGACGCTGACAAAGTTGAATCTCGATAATACCCCGGTGACCGACGCTGGTTTGGCTCACCTCGCCGGCCATGAAAAGATCGAGTGGCTTCATGTTGGACGTTGTCCGATCACCGATGCCGGCTTGGAACACCTGGCGACCTTGCCCCTGAAGACCCTGCTGATCAACAACTGCCCGGACGTTACTTCGGAAGGGATCGCTCGACTTCGCGAAGCGATTCCCGGCATTCAGATTCAGCAGTAACCGTAGGTTTGCTTCAGCCGGTACCGGGGCTGCGTCTCCAGGAAGTGGTTCACTCGATCTTGATTCTGGAAAGCCCGCTGCATGAATTCAACGGCCTGATCAAGACGCTCTTGTGGCTCGGCACAACTGAGGCGCAGAAACCCTTCTCCCGCCTCGCCGAAGCATTCACCTCCGAGGCAGGCGACGCCCAGTTCGTCATCAGCCGCGTCCAGCAGGTACATCGCCAATCCGTGGGAGGTAATCCCGAGGCGATTGCAGACCTGCGCCACGGAAGGAAAGACATAGAAAGTTCCTCCCGGGACATTGCAGTGGACTTCGTCGAGGGCGTCCAGGCGGCGTGCCAGTCGTTCCACCTTTTCGCCGAAGTGCTTCATCCGCTCGTCCCGCTCCGCGTCATCCGAGCGAAGGGCCGCCGCCCCGGCGATTTGAGTGAATGGGGGAACGCATGAGAGGCAAGTATTTGTCAGTTTCGCGAGCATCTCGATCGTCTTTGGGCCGCTCACCGCAAACCCCAGCCTCCAACCGCTCATGCTATACGACTTACTGAAGGTGTAGGCGGCGACTCCCTGGTCCAGCATCCCTGGTTGCTGCAGGATGGAGTGATGTCGGCCCCGCCAGACCATGCGGTCGTAGGGTTCGTCGCTGAACAGGGCGACGTCGCGACCTCGAATCAGATCGGCGATTTGCTCCAGATCTTCTTCGAGTGCCACGCCACCGGTCGGATTGTGAGGACTATTGAGAAAGATGGCTCGGGCCCCCGGCCCGCTTTGAACACAACGGCGCACGTCCTCCACCGAGGGGCGGAAGTCGTTTTCCTGTCGCAATTGCGAGAGTTCCAGTTTGGCTCCGCGGCGAGCGATATTCGGCGGATAGGTGGGAAAGTGGGGACTGAAGACCAGCACGCGGTCGCCCGGATTGAGGAACGCTTCACAGAACAACTGCTCAAAGTTCTTCGCCCCCGGACCGATGACGACATTGGCGGCGGTAACCCCCAGTTGGTACTCGCGATTGAGATAGTCGGCCGCCGCCTCCCGCAGTTCGGGAATCCCGGCCGAGGGACCGTAATGGCAATGGTCGTCACGAATGGCCTGGATTCCGGCCGCCACGGCGGAAGTGGAAGATGGAAACGGGCTATCACCGATTTCCAGTTCGATCACATCTTTTCCCGCCGATTTCCAACGCCGCGCGCTGGCCAACACGTCAAAGGCGGTTTCCGTACGGACCGACTGGGCGAACTCGCTGAACTGAGGGGTCATGGCTGAAGTTCCTCCATGAGGTGGTCTGCTTGATAGATCTTGTCGAGTGCTTCGCGGATGATGCTGGAGTGAACCGCGACGGCTCGAGCTACTTCGTCGCTGTAGTAGAATGTCCCGGTTAGTGACTGAATGTTGCCATCAAAAATGACCCCCACCAATTCCCCGTCGCGATTGACGACGGGGCTTCCCGAATTTCCTCCGACGATGTCGGCCGTGCAGACAAAGTTAAAGGGGGTTTCGGGATCCATTTGATCTCGCTTCTCGTGAAACCTCGCCGGCAACTTCCAGGGGGATTTCGCTCCATGCCGCTGTTCATGCTCGAATGCTCCTTCCAGGGTCGTCCAGGGAGGGATCGGCCTTCCGAATTCTTCGTAACCCAAGACGGGACCGAACGAGAGCCGCAAGGTAAAGGTCGCGTCGGGATAGGTCGACGTCCCCTGGGTGGCGAACAACGTGGTCGCGATCCGTGAATACGCCTGCGTCTCGATCTCCTCCAACTCTTCATTGATCGCTCGAACTCGCCGATACTCCTCCTCCATATCGCGAGCCAGTTGGATCAGCGGGTCCTCACACGTCCGAATGGCCTCCATCCCTCCGGTGACAAGTTCTCGACGGTATTCGATGTCAGCCAAACGAGTTCCGGTCACGAGTTGTCCGGCACGCGAGACAGGATCCTGGTCCGCCAGCACCACGGCGACCATCGGATGATCGCCTCCACGCCGTTCGACGAACAGTCCCAGGGAGTCTCCCAGGAGTGCTTGGTCCAGTTCGGGATAGATGGGGGCGGACGAGTAGAGATTCTGCAGCAGGGATTCGCGAGCGGAATCGCGGAACTCCCGCAAACGCTCGGAACTCGGCTTCTCATCCTCGGCAGCCATTAAGACCAATGTTTCGGCAATCTCGTACAAGCGACTGCCGAAGGAGGCGGTTTGGGGCAACATCTCCACCCTCCGCTGCTGTGCGGCGGCTATTTGTTCCCAGGCCTCAACTTCCCCTCGCAGTTCCGCCGACTGTTGCAATTCCGCCAAGAAAGCGTCCTCATCCTTCTGGCGTCGAGTGAGATACTGAGGGTCTTGCAGGCCGAGGAGCATGCCGCCGAAAGCCTTTCTCGAGTTTTGAATTCCAAAGAGTTCGTCACTCGCCTGACGTTCCGCCTCAGGGCCATCGAGTCCGAATTGCTGGAGGAGAATCTCCCGCCGTCGGAGATAATCCAGGGTGTAGGGAATGCGGTGATCACGCTGATGTTTCAGTGCCTCCGTCGTGTAAATCCGCCTGGTGCGTCCTGGATTACCCGAAACGAAAACCAGCTCCCCCTCGTCGGCTCCCTGTTTCGACCACTTCAGGTAATGGTCGACTTCCACTGGTTGGTCGTTTTCATACACGCGAAACAGGCAGACATCGAGGCAATACCGTGGATACTCGAAGTTGTCCGCGTCGCCACCGAAAAAGGCGGCATCCGCTTCGGGAGCCCACACCAGGCGAACATCGGTATACTTGCGATATCGATACAGATGGTATTTTCCGCCCCCGTACAGCGTGACCACATCGCTACGAAAGCCGGTTTCGTCGAGCGACTCCTTTTCAATTTCGGCCATGACGGCTCGTCGAGCCGCCGCGGCGTCCGCGGCCGACATCCCCGGATCGACCGCCCCTCGCACCCGCTCGGTGACGTCCTCAATCGATACGAGCTGATTTAATTCCAGATCGGGAGCCCGAAGTTCCTCTTCCAAAGTGCGGGCCAGGAAACCATCCTGATAATAGTTGTTCTCCGCCGTCGATAGTTTCTGAATGGTGTCCGAGCCGACATGGTGATTCGTCAGGACGAGTCCACGGGGCGAGACGAAGGCCGCCGAACCGCCCGAGTTGAATCGGACCGAAGCTCGCATCAGATGCTCGGCCCACGCCTCGGTCGGCTCGAAACCGTGCTGTTCCTGGAGATACTTCACCGGAAGATCGTTAAACAGCCACATACCCTCATCGCCATACACCGGTTGCGTCATGATCACCATCAGGAAGAAAAGTCGAATGACCACCGGAATCGCTCGTGATTCGGAGGAATACAGGGAAATGGGTGAGAACATCGGTGCTTGATAACTCCTGAGGCAAGAAACCTGACAGGGAAGTGGCCCGGAAAAGTGATTCGAATACCAGAATCGAGAATCAGAATGGAGAGCGAGAATCGAGAGACTGAATTGGGGTAACTGATTGGGTAACTGAATTGGGGTAACTGATTTGTGTAACTGGACCGAGTAACAGAATCGCCGTGATCGAGGGACCGTCAACCGTTTCCGTAAGGGGTATGCGATTCGGTGGCGGCTGACAAGCAGAGTGAAAGGAAAAATCCGTAGAGGAGCGACTTCATTTGCGTTGGCGAAAACGCTGGTTCCTGGCAATCCCGCTCGTCGTGCTGCTGTTGTGCCTGGCCGGACTCTTGATTTTCTGGCGTCCGGCGAGCCGGATGGCGGAGCGTATGACGCTTCAGCAACTGGAAGCGGCCTACGGTGGCCGAGTTACCGTGGGTGATATCCGGTTGCGCTGGAGGGGGATTGAGTTGCGCGATGTCGAATTGTGGGAAGAGACGGAGCGGGACGAACTCCCTCGGTCCTGGCTCACCGCGCGACAGGTGCACATCCATTTGCCGCTTTGGAGGGGACTGGACGACCCGCCTCCGATCGATCACATCGAGGTGCGTGGTGTGCGCGCTCGAGTGCCATTGGACGCCGACGGGCAACTCTTGCTGAACCTTCCCCTATCCGATGAACCCGGAATTCCAAAGATTCCCACGGACCGGATTGTCGTCGAGGATGTCGAAGTCGAAGTTCGCCTCGCGGATTCTCCACCGATCCTTATCCGAGATCTTGCCTTCCTGATGTATCGTCCAAGCGATAACTGGGAGGTTACCGGGACCATTGGCGACCTGCTCAAGTCGTCATGGACGTTCTCGGGAGAGGTCGATTCCACATTCCAGCAAGCAGAAGCTCGGATCGCGTGTGAACAACTGTCTTGGAACTGGCAGCAGATTGTGGAAATGGAGCTTCTTCCCGATGTTGACGGCATGGAGTGGGAGCGAGTGCGAGCAGAGGGGACGCTCGCCCTGGACTGGCAACTGAGATGGTCGGACTCGGCGCCGCTCGACCATGGTGGAACGATTAAGTTGGGGGCCACCTCGATGGAACTGCGCGACATCGACCTGCCGATTCACGTTCCATCAGGGACCATCACCGCGACCGACAATCAATGGCGGTTATCCGAGATGGTGATCGAACTGCTGGAAGGGAGCGTCGAACTCTCGGGGCGACTGGACTGGCCCGTGGAACTCCCCGATACGCCGCGGCTCGTTCTGCAGGGGGACGCTCGACGGATGAACATCGCGCAGATTCCCTGGGGGAGCTTGGCGGGGACTCGAGAATTGGGCACTTTTCCTGAACTTGGCGGTGAAATTGGCGGTCAAGCGAATGGGAGGTTCCTCCTGGAAGCAATGTTCTCCTCGGTCATCGGCGTTTCGGGTGAGTCATCCGTCACGATCTCGGAGCCTCAATGGCAACGGCTTACGCTCGACCCGATCGACATCCGTCTGCAATTGGAGCAATGGCGGTACGATCCGGCCGATTCCGACTGGCAGCCTCCCCAGGGCACTCTCGGCTTGAATGTGTCGGCTCGGGATGTTCCCTGGGAGGAACTGGTGGTGCAACTTTCCGAGTTTCCCGACGTCCTTGATATTCCCGAGGAACTTCGGGAATTGCGGGGGATGGTGGGAGGTGAAGTTCGAGCCACTCTCCCCCTGGAATCACTGACTGAGTACTCGACCCACGAATGGGAGGGGAACTTCCAATTGTCATCTCTGCAGTGGAGGTCCATTGCCTGGAGCGAAATTCAAGGAGATTGGTCGTGGCGTGACGGATTGGGGCGGCTTGAGCAACTAGCCGGCCTCGGCCCCGATGGAGAACGCCTTTCCGGTCAAGGGCAACTGCCGTCCGCCCCCGATGAAGAGTTCTTCCTGCGGTTGTTGTTGGAGGATCTTGCCGTCGAGTCCATCTCCGGACCCATCGGTGAACTTGTACCAGAATCATATCGCGAGACGATCACGACTTGGTCAGACTCCCTGGCGGGAATGCTCGCGGCGGATATATCGCTCACGGGACGGCAGGGGCAGTGGCAAGATCTTGCCAGTTGGCGGGCCGGCGGTTCCATTCGGCTTGACCAATTG
>JBJHCD010000189.1:7175-8593 GCA_050485845.1 Pirellulaceae bacterium
TGCCTGGGCCTGGTATCTACTGGGTTCGAATCCGAAAGTTCAGGAGGAAGTGGCGGACGAGGTGCGCGGCCGATTGCAAGGCCGCGGCCCGGTGCTCGAGGACTTGCCGTACCTGCCGCTCTTGGGGGCGGCGTTCGACGAAACGCTGCATGAACCCCTGGTGCGGTGGGAATATGAGAATCGGAAGCTGGAGTTGCTCGCACTGAGTGCTCGGTGGCAGGACGCGATCCTCGAGGGAAGTGGGGAAGTGTTGCTCGACGCACCTTACTCTTTCCTCCTTCGGATGGACCTGCCAAAGATCGAGGCCCCGCAACTCCTGGCTGCGTTTGATATGGCGTCTCCTTTGGAATGGCGGGGAACGGTGGCAGGATCCGGTCATTTGCAAGGGGAACTCGAATCAGGTCGCTGGCAACTCGTCGGGGAGGGAGCCTTGCGGGATGTTGTCGGAGGGGAGTTCGTCTTTGACGAGATTCCTTTTTCCTTGCAGGTTGATCCGAGTGAAGGAAGGTTCCGAGTCCCCGATGTTTCGTTTGCCTCGGGGTCGCTTGCCCTGACGGCTCGGCTTCCGTTCGAGGGGGATTGGGTGAGTGAGGTTCGGATTGAGATGCGGGACCTCGAATCGGCACAGCTCGCGTCGCTACTGCCCGATCTGCCGGAGATCCCAAGCGGAAGAGTTTCTGGGACCGTGACGGCAACGGGTTGGGAGCGACCCGCCCAAGCGACGCTGCGGGGGACCTGGACGACGCCGCGCTGGGAGGCGGGGCTCCTCGAAGTGGAGCAGGGTGTTGTTCAGCTGGAATTCGCGGACGAGCGTCTGGAGTTCGAGGCGGTGGGGAATCTATTGGGAGGTCGCGTGCAACTGGTCGGTGGCACCCCGTGGGATCCCGTCGCGGAGAAACCGTGGGAGTCGTTGGAGTTTTCGGGGGACGTGACCGTTGACGACGTGCGCCTGGAGAGGGCGATACGGCAGTTGGGGCGCGACGCGGAGGCTCTGCGCGATCTGCGGGGAGTGGCCACCGGAGTCGGCCGGATCACTTGGATGTCAGGCCAGGGGATTCCTCAGATTGCCGGGCGAGGGGAATTGCGCGAGGTACGGTGGGGGAGGGACGAGCTGTTGCAATCGGCCGAAGCCGAGTTCACGGTTTCCGAGTCCGCTTGGCAATTGCGGAACATAAGTGCTCGAGTGGGGCAGGGGACGGTTTCTGGGCAAGCGAATGGACCTCTTGCAGCTTCCGGTTCCGGAGCCTTTCAGCTGACCGCCAACCGCCTTGACCTTCGCCGGCTCATGGTCCCGTGGCCCAACTTGGCGTCGGAGGTGGAAGGGACGCTGGATGCTCGCATCCGCGGTCAACTTGACTCGGTCTGGCGTGGCACGGCGGAGATGGGGATTTCCCGAGGGAGATTGGCTGGGGTGGACC
>JBJHCD010000190.1:0-8586 GCA_050485845.1 Pirellulaceae bacterium
CTGTAGCTCTGCAGCAAGGCCTTTAGTTGCTGTGCCGTCGCCATCCCCAATCCCACTTTCTCTCAAGGTTCGCCGCCCCAGCATCGGACTTTCGGTGCCGAAAGTGAAGGTGGGTGCAAACCGCAGCAGCAGAAGCCGACAAAGCCCCTTACCGGTAACTTGTAGCGGGGAATCGCGGATTTTCCATGGCGGGCTTCGACCGGCCGCGACCTCCCGCTCGCACTGTGCCAGAGGTCTGGCGATCCCCGCAGTATTCGCGATCTTTCGGCACTTGGCGCTCGAGTAGAGGCGGAAATCCACCTCTCGATGTCGCTCGCCTCTGCTCGCCGACATCGAGGGGTTGGTGGTGCAAACACAAAGGTACAACGTGTATTGTCGGCAGGCGTGCAACATCTCAGAATCCCCCAGGCCGGGTGCGGCGGGGGATGCACAGGGCCGGCGGGCAGCTGCGCACTCGACCGATGGCGGTCGGCGGCGCAGGCCGAGGCCAGGCATGCCAGTGGGAACAGCTGTCAGCGCGGTGACCAGCTCGTGGCGATGGGGAGCTGCGGGGAAGGTGAGTGTGGCTGGGCAAGAGGCGGTCATCGACAAAATGCCCGTCGTCTAGACACCGATTCGCTCGGGAGCATCCTCGCGGAGAGGCTCGATGGGCTGATCGCCTCCAGCGGCTTACCGATCGAGTTGCCTCGAGCCATCCAGGAATTGGGTCTTAGTTCCGGAATGGCTCGGACCGCACTGCGATCCGTAAGCTATTGTTGTTATTGACGTTACGGATTTCGGGCGTCCGAGGTGCCCGATTGGATTTTGGGGGTAGAGAGACTGGGAATTGGGTTTTGACGGTGGGTTTCGTCATTTTGGCGTTGTCCAGTTCGTTACGTGGGGATCCGCTCGACGCCGCCCTGCTGAGCGTGTCAATCAGGTTGAAACGTCACATCTGTGATCGGAACTGAAAGCAGCCGACGAGTGGATTTGCACGGACTGGCAGGCATCAGACATTCTTCGAACAGGCTATTGCCCAGCAGCAACGGAACTCGATCGGGGTGTCTCTTTTCGTTCATCGTCCAGCTCAATGGCTCGGACCACACCGCCGGGCAGGCGAGCGAGTACCTGCAGGGTGCCTCCGATCGACTTCACATAATCTCGCAGCGTGCTCAGCTTGACATCCTTCCTGCGTTCGATCTTGGACACCTCTCCCTGCTGCTTGTTGAGGAGTTCTGCCAATTCGGCCTGAGAAATGCCTCGCTCTTTGCGCAGTTCGCTGAGTCGCACCCGTTCGGGCGGTGACGTGAAGGTGCCCGAAAGGAGCAGCGAGACCACCCGGCCGTAGGCCGCTTCCTCATCCACGTAGACTTCATCGGCCCCCTCGCCGTACGCCGCTGCGGCTGACGAGGAAACTCCGAACCCCTTGCTCTGTTGCCACTGAATGATGACCGGGTGGGCGTTCCGCCTGACATCCAGGCACCAGACGCCGGACCGCTTCCGCGGTTGGTCGAGCTCAATAATCGCCTCCGGAAAACGTTTCCGGAGTTTCCGTTTCAGGGACTCAATAGGGAGCAGGTTTGATTTTGCCATCGGTCACAACTCTCCGTCAGTCAGTTTCAAGCTCGACTCCTTCGCCGTCCGCGCCAGCTTTCGCGAAAACCACGGTCCCGTTCATGTCCTGAATCTCGATGGCACCATTGTCGCGAATGTACGTGTTGTGCCCCCGGTTGCGATACCGGATCAGATCGACTCTTCCGCGAACCTCGCGAGCAGAATCTTCCCTTGGTGGATACATCCTTCCGTCCGTCTGCCAATTCTCCGGAGCATACGGAATGTCAGTCAGCTCGTCCTCAACCTCGTTGAGGTTATCGCCGAGGAGACGAAGTGCTTCTTGGGCAGTACCTGCCGGAGGAGCCGCCGAAAGTCGCCTAAGAAACTCGGCAAACCGATCTTCCTTGCTCGAATCCGCCATTCCCTCTCCCGGTCGCGACGCCCCACACGGCCGACCATGCCCACGCGAGGGCCATGCCACATTCGCCATATTAGCTCAACAGAATTATTCTATCAAGAGAATGTCGAGCGGCGCAATTAACACAGTGGGTCCAACCACGGTCGGCATAAGCGAATCGGCGTCCGTTCATGCGTCCGCAGCCACCCAATATCTTGCGAGTCGAATGGACAGCCGCTCGGCCCGTCAAGAAAAGCGGCCGCGTGGTTCGGGTGACCACCCGAAGAGTATGCTCCGGACCCGCCTAGCGGCAAGTGTCATTGACGCAGAACGCCCGTCGGAAGGGCTCTGGGGGAGCTCGATGACCTCCACGGTGATTCCGTGGGAGCGGTCGCGATTCCCGCGCGAGCAGAGGCATGCGGGAAAGCACTGCGATAGAAACGACTTACGTCCAGTGCGGGGGAAATGCCCGCGAAGCCGCGAGGGGCACACGGGGAATACACCCGCGATACCCTTTTCCGGAAAACGACGAATCGTCGTAAGTCAGTGGGCGGTATAAGATTCGAACTTACGACCTCCACGATGTCAATGCTTCGGGCGTTCCCGGTAATGACGACGTAACCCTATTGTAGCCAGTACTTTGCGACTTGGAAGGCCCGAGCCCGAATTTGTCGTAAGTCGTTTATTTTCGTTAACTCAATCGCGAAAAGGGTATGATACCCTTTTCCGAACTGTCCCGAATTTGCCCGGCACCGGATAAAATTAAGGGGGGGTTGGCGGCTGTTGGCTCGGCCCGAATCGTCGGCAGTCGAGCTGCGCAAAAACGCCTTTTTCACGAGCGGGGAGCGAAAGCGCCTGCCGCATCGGCAACTAGGCCGTCCGATCGCCAGCCGGTTCGATGTGGCGGTTCGTCGTAAGGCGACGGTTGCCGAGTCGAAGCTCGTAATCCGCTCGACGCGGTCGCGTAGTTCGGTGTGCTACTTGGCGAAGAGTTCTTGGTCGATGTCGTCGGCCAGCCGCATGTTGAGCAGCCGGTCTTGCTGCTGAACGATGAGCGTTTCCTGCCGAGCCAGTTCCGCCCGCTGAGGACGGCTATCCGCCTGGACATCGCGGGTCTGGGACGCCAGCACCATTCGGAACCAGTCGCCGACGGCTTCGTCCTGCACCTTCATCTTGTCGACGAGGACCAGCACCTGGGCTTGGATGTCCGCTTCGCGGACGCGGATACGCGGGTGATCCTTCCTGGTTTAATAGGTGCAGCGGAAGTAGACGTGGTGGTTAACGCTGCCGTCCTTCCGCCTCGTCCTGACCAGCTCGCCGGTGATGGGATGACCGCAATGGCCACAGGCCATGAACTGCCCCGCGTACGTCAGCGTCGTGGCATGGTAGACATGCCCACCCAGCAGGGCTTGCACCCGATTCCAGGTCGCCCGGTCGATCAGCGGCTCATGCTTGCCGCGATACCATTCCCCCTTGTATTCCAGTTCGCCGAGATAGGCCCGGTCCTTCGGGATGTTGTGGATCGAACTGCGGGGAAACTTCGGCTGCGACTTCCGCCACAGCCGCCCTTCGGCGTTGATCTTCTCGACCAGCCCATCAAGCGTCAGGTTTTCATAGGCTTAGAGGTGGAAGATGCGTTTGACGTTGGCGGCCGGTTCGGGATCGATTTCGACGATTTCACGGACATCGACTTACTGCTATTCGGTATAGAAGCTGAGATCGCCGCACGAACGGCGTACGAACCTTCCAAGGTTTCCAGCGAAGATGCCCAGCGGCAGCTCGCCGAGCAGGCCGCGGCAGGAGCGCTGACGATTGGCGACGTGTCGAATGCCGTGCTAAATCGGGCCGGAATGTCGAAAGCTGCCCCCTCGCGGGACACGCCAGGTGTTTGTCGCAGAGAACGGCTGGAAGGTGACCGTTACGGCCCGTCAGAAGGGCTCGTACGACGAGATCGAGCAGGCGTTACAGCTTGTCCTGGAGGATCTCCGAGTCCGGATCAACAGCGGGATGAGGCTGTTCTAGCGACCGATGTCGCAAGTCCTTATCCGACAATGGGTATCGATCAGAGGGAGACTGCCAAACGAAAGTCGAGCGTCTCGTTCGGCTTGACGTTCGTCTCACTGCATGGCATAATCGTCTCATGGAACGAAAAAATGAGTTCATGAGCGAGCTAGTTCGTATCGTTAACGGGGCGCTTCGTCTCGATATCGACAAGGTCCGCAATTACACGGCTTTCCTGGCAGATAAGCTCGAAAAGTCCGGCGACGTTAGCACCGCCAAGCGTCTGCGAAAGGTGCTTGAGGAGAACGACCACCAACTTCGTCCGGTCGGGGCGGCTCTTGCCAAAGCGTTGCCGGTTGATTCGGAAAGCCGCTTTCCACTTATTGAGCGGGTGAATCTCAAAACCCTTGCTGAACCACCAGTCATTCTGACTGAAGGACAGTGGGACATCGTAAATGAGTTTCTGAGCATCGCTAAAAGCTACGCACAGGCAGATGCCGAGGGTCTTTCCTCTTCGCTGAGCTTTCTTCTCTACGGCCCGCCCGGCACCGGCAAAAGTTGTCTCGCTCGCCACATTGCTCGGGAGTTGGGAGTCGAGCTCTTCGTTGCCAGGCTCGACGGCATAGTCTCTTCATACCTTGGCAGTACTTCCAAAAACATTCGTGCCCTATTCGACTTCGCGGCAAAAACTCCGTGCGTACTGTTCCTCGATGAGTTTGATGCAATCGCCAAGTTAAGAAGCGACAGTCAGGAACTTGGCGAGCTGAAACGCGTGGTGAACAGCTTCATTCAGAATCTGGATACGCTTGGTGCGCAGTCACTGGTAATCGCAGCTACGAACCATCATGAATTGCTCGACGCGGCAATATGGAGACGATTCAGCTATCGACTGGAACTGACTTTCCCATCGGAAGAAATGCGTCGTCAGATTTGGGAAGGCTTCATTGGACAGTTGGAGTTCTCTTCCAAGGAGATGGATCTGCTTGTTGACCTTTCGGAAGGCTTTTCAGGATCGGACATCAATGAAGTTTGTCTGCGGCTTCACCGCAGACGAATAATAAAGAAAGCTGCTCCGACGCTGAAGGATGCGTTTGATATATTGCAGAACTTGAGTAGCGGAGAAGGTCAGGAGCGCCGGTTTCTTTCCGTCCTTCCAGGAAAGGACGAACACTTCATCGCAGCACAACTGCGCGAACGAAATTCCAAATTATACAGCCACGCGGCGATAGCTGATCTGCTCGGAGTTTCAAAGGCAACAGCCCATCGTCGGGCAACTGGAGAGGGGTGAGATGGCCGACTCCGTCCGACATCCACGCAAAGATCGCCTGCTTATCAAGGTGATCATGCCTAAGCAGGGCACCGAGCGAAAGGTGGCCGGGGGTGGTACCCCACCGACTCCATTTCGAGAGGTAGACTCGGCATATCGACAGCGTCTGAGAAGCCAGGTGTCTGCGATCCGCAAGGCGATTACGCCGCAAATCAAGACTGCCGGAGCAGCACCGGTTCGAGTGAAATTGATTGCAAAGGCAGCCGCAAAAAGCCACCGACCAGAGCATCTCTTCTCATCGCAGTCATGTCCGATTGTCGGAGCCGGACGACTCGGCGAACTTTTTGTCAAAGCGACTCTGCGGGGTCTGGAGAATCTTGCCGATACCATTGAACAGAATGACTCGGATCGAATCGTCAAAGAGCTCTCCTGCGTGGAGACAATCGAGCCGATAACGCCGACTTACCGCCGCAATGGACTTGACTCGCTGGAAGTGCTCAAAAGAAGCCCACGTGGAAAACGAGGCTTTGTCACCCGCGTCAGGCTTTTCAATTTCGGGGCCGACGGCGATCAGGAGCGTTTGGTAGAGGACTTTCGCCTCACCTGCAGCAAGCACAAGATCAAGATGGTCACCGGCCGCGGATATTCCCCGTTGAGTTTCGCCTACGAAATTCAATGCCGAAATGTCGACGATGTCGAAGCCCTTTCACGGGTCATCGGCGTGCGGTCCGTCTCACCGATGCCGTTGATTCGCACCGTTCGTCCGCAAATGCTCGCTGCAAAGAAGCTGCCATCCATGCCGACCGTAAGCGATGTAACCGGCGATTTCCCGGTGGTGGTTGTTGTCGACAGCGGCATCTCAGACCAAATCCCGGACCTCGAAAGCTGGGTAGTCGGACGACATTCCGACGTGCCTCCCGAGTATCGAAATACCGACCACGGAACGTTCGTAGCAGGGCTGATTTGCTGGGGCAGCCAGCTCAATCCGACCATTGCGGGCTTGGACAACAGCCCATGCGGGGTTTTTGATTTGCAGGTAATCCCGAACGATGACCCAGCCAAAGGCGATACATTGCCGTTGTTGGAGACGGAGTTTCTCGTCTCACTTGAAGCTGCGTTGAAGCAGTATGCCAACGCTTACAAAGTCTGGAATCTCTCCCTTGGAACCAACCATGTTTGCTCGCTCGATGAGTTTTCCATGCTCGCCGTGGAGCTCGACAACTTACAAGAGCAGTACAAAGTTTCGTTTGTGATCAGCGCCGGGAATTACGATACTCCTCCGCTGCTAGACTTTCCGCGAACCGGCACACATCTCGAATTGGGAAGAATTACAGCTCCGGCAGACAGCGTTCTGGGAATCACCGTCGGTGCGGTATCCCACGTCGATTTCAAAAACAATGGGCCAAAGGAGCATCATCCTTCAGCGTTTTCCAGGCATGGAGCTGGGCCCAACCACATCATCAAGCCGGACATGATCCACTACGGCGGTTCGTGCTCCACCGATGCGGCGCACCTAGCTGGTATTCGCTCGGTAAATGGAACAGGCTCTGCGGAGAACCTGGGAACGAGCTTCGCTACGCCGTTGGTCGCACGCACTCTTGCTCAGATCTATCATCACGTCACCCCCACTCCCTCGACAGTGCTTGCAAGAGCGTTGCTGACTCATCACGCCCGCGATCCGCGCACGCGGCAGCGCGTTCCCGACGGAGACGAAAACTTTTTTGGGTTCGGCTTACCTACTCCAGTTCCTGACTGCCTCGAATGCACTCCATACACATCGACACTTGTGTTCGATGATGTGCTTCGCCCAGGGTACTTTCTCGAATGGAATGATTTCCCGTATCCGCCGTCACTACATCGTGGGGGAAAATACTTCGGCGAGATTTGGATGACCGTTGCCTTCGCGCCCGCGCGAGGCGCGCGTTGGGGAACTGAGTACTGCGAAACTCACATCGATGCTCACTTCGGAGTCTATCGCAGGCAAAAGTCGCGGAAGACTGGTCAGGTGAAACCGAAGCCGATATTTGTCGGCCTGGTTCCACCCGAACACAAGAATCGCGGACAGCTCTACGAATCGTACCAGGTAGAAAAGCTGCGAAAGTGGGCACCGGTTCGGACCTACTACGGCAATCTTGGCCCCAAAGGAGAGCGCGGTGACCAATGGCGGCTGAAGCTGCAAATGCTAACTCGCCACGGAATTGAAGATGAAGAGGCGTTCAAGCCCCAGGCGTTTTCCTTGATCGTTACCATCGCAGACCCAGAGAGAAAAATTCAGGTCTACGACGAGATGGCGCAAATCATTCGCAATCGTTTCCACTCAGAAAACTTGACCGTACGTGCAACGGCGCGAGTTCGGACGCAGCAGTAGGCCGACCCAGGCGAAGGAGTTCAAGTCTTGATACCACCACTGCGAAAACAGAACGAAAGCGACGGGAAGCCGTATTTCCGGCCTGCCGCGGTCGAAGAATCGTTGAATCTGCTCGACAAGTTGCCCATCGAGGAAGTTGCCAGGCGTGCTGCAATTACCGACAAGGACGATGCGGAGTATCTCCCCTCCGAGTGCATCCTGCACTTCGTACGCCGGTCCAAGGCAAACGGCGACACGACGCCATATCAAGATCTTTTCACAGCGCTTTGGACGCGTATTACTAACGCCATTCCAGTCAGACTTCGCAGAGTGGCGGGAGTGTCAAAGGTTACAGAAGTCGATTCGGACGGGCATATTCAGGAAAGGGTGCTCGCCGAGTTCTTGGACCTGCTTAAATTGGACCGAGAAGACTATGACGAAAGGCTCGATTATTTTGAGGTCCGGTTCAATTCTGCCCTCCATTCCTTGAAATTGACGTCCCAAAGGAAGGTTTGGACCAGAGAATCTCGTCGAGAACCAATTGCTTACGACGGGGACGGTGCAGAGCTCTCGCTGCAAATGGAAGAGGCTCTTGACCGTGTCAGGAACCCGAACGGCCAAAAAAGTGAGGACTTCCTTTTCCGGATACGCTTCCTTGATGCAATTAGAGTTCTACCACCGGATCAACGGCGGGTGATTGAACTGCTTTTGGAGGATGAGTATCCCATTGACTCACCAAAGCGAGGGGAAAAGTCTATCGCCATGATCCTAGGATGCAGTGAGAAAACCGTGAGAAATCGACGAGATAGGGCCTACGCCGCGCTACGTGAAGCCCTGAAAGAGGAGGAAGTCGCGTGAACTACTCCAAAGACAAAGAAATGGTGCTTTATGCGTTCTCCGTCGAACCTGTCCACGATCGAGCGGCATTGGAGCGCTACATAGAAAAGTACCCGGATATGGCCGAAGACCTCATTGACCTCGCTTTCGAGTTGCGTTGCGCAGAGGCTGAATCGCACGCCCCTAACCAATCGCAGCAGACTC
>JBJHCD010000191.1:0-8567 GCA_050485845.1 Pirellulaceae bacterium
GCGTCACGTCGTGGGTCTCGATCCGCCGCCAGATCGCCGGACGAGTGTCCTTTAAGACGATCTTGATGCGATAGACGGCCGCCTTGCCACCGCTTGCCCGTCCGGGAGGGCCGGCTGGCGGACCGAACCGAGTCCACCCCCAGGTCGTCTGCGTGATGCGTTTGCCCTTCCATTTCGGTATGGTGTCGGGCGCGGCCAGAATCTCAATCGACCGCCGCACGCCCGGCTGTCGTCGAATGAGCCCCTTTTTTTCGAGCGTCTTCATCATTCGGTTCACCGACGGTGGCGAGACGCCCAGCGCTTCGGCAATCTCCGATTCCGCCGGCGGCAAACCAAAGCCTTCGGTGTAGGCATGAATGTACGCGAGATACCGCCCCTGCGTGGGTGTCATGTCCGCCATAGCACGTATCCTGTGATGCCACCTTCCCCGGATTGAAGGCTCGAAAGTTTACCGCCGAGAATTTGTCCTGGCCAGCGGGGGCAACTTGAGTGGAGGCGTCGGGCTGCCCCGGGGTTTTGATCCGCCCATGACGAAGTGAGCGACGGGGAGGCCGACCAATCTCTCGGTACCCTCAGGGTGGCGAAGAAGGAATCCTTTCTCACCTTGCAGCGTCGGCCATCGCGCTGGCTTACTCGATCACGACTCAGGTGATGAGGGAGGGACCGTGGGCCAGGGGTGCCCCTCCTGCCGCATCAGGGCTTGACCCACCAGGCGGCCACTGGTCATGGCCCAGGCAATGTGCAGGCCGTGGCCCCAGAGAATCATGCCGCCCAGGCCGTTCTGCCCGACGGCGTACAGCCCGGGGATGACATTGCCTTGTTGATCGAGTGCCTGCAAGCGTTCGTTGATCGCGACGCCGCCTTCCGTGGTAGTGAACCAGGCCTTCAACGGACCGAGCAGGACCCAGGGGCCGCGTTCGAGCCGAGTCTCGGCTTCCCCACGGCCGGCGTTGACTTGAGCCACGGTCGCCGCGAGCCGCTGCGGATCGATGCCCGCCGCCGTGGCGGCCTGCTGGAGATCGCGGCCCGTGTGGGTCACGTCGGGACGCAACCGCTGATAGTCTTGCACGTAAGCATAGGCGATATCGGGCGCGGTCGAGATGAAGTGCGGCCAGGCCGAATAGCGATCGACCAGACGGCCATCGAGCAAGATGTAGGCCGACTTCCCGGGTTGCAGGGCGACGGCGATCTCGCGTTCTGGCCAGGACGTTTCGTCGACAAACCGTTCACCAAGCTGGTTGACCAGGATCGCGCCGTCGTCAAACAAGGCATTTTCTGGATGCTGCCACGTCACCAACAGCCGCTTGATCAGCCGTCGCATCAGCCAGGCCGGCAGCCACCGGGCGATCAGGCCGATGACCCTGGCGGGCAGGCCGCTTGCCGGCAGCACCTGTTGGAACGGCCGCTTGCTGGAGGGCACGAACCGCAGTTCCGGCCCGTAAGTGATGTCCATGTTTACCAGTTGCGCACCGACCTCACGCGCCAGCAGGTGCCCGTCGCCACCCGCGAAGGGGTTGATCCCTTCGATGGCGCCAAACCGCTCGCCTTTGAACTCGGCAATCAACGCCGGGTTGTTGGCATAATCGCCGGCAGCCAACACGACGCCGCGTCGCGCATGAAACGTGACAGGGCGGCCATCGACGGCGACCAGCACGCCGGCCACGCGGTCGCCGTCTCGCTCCAGCGACTGGACATGGGCGTTGCAGATCAGCGTGCCGCCGGCGCGTTGCAAGGCAAGTTGCAAGGCGGCGATGTAGGCCTTGGCCCCCGGCACCACGTTGTGCATGCGAGGCACACGGTTGGGCGGTTCGGGACTGGGGCCGACGAACGAGACGCCCATGCCGCGGAGCCATTCGAGCGTTTCCGCCGCTTCGTGAAGAAAATACTGCCGCAACTTCGAGTGATTCGCCGCTTCGATGGCTGGGTCGGCGAAGCGGCTTGCGTCTTCGGCATGGTCGCGCGGGGTGTCGCTGATGCCCTTGGCCCGCTGGATCGACGTGCCCGCGGCGGTGAACGAACCCACGGCGATGCCCGTCGTACCGCCCGGTTGCGGCTGCTTTTCCAGGACCAGCACCCTCGCCCCCTGCTCCGCCGCCGAGCAAGCCGCCGCCAGCCCACTGCCGCCAGCACCGACGACAATCACATCATAAGCCTCGGGTTCCATGGGCGAAGGCGAGTTTGAGGTCGCGCGACTGGCTGGGGCCGAGAACTGGTCAAGCCCAGTCTATCAACCACCGCCATCGCCCGGGACTTCGTCAGCATGAAATTGGTTCAATGGCCGACACTCGCCCTGCGTCGGTCGATGTGACCGAGGCAGGTTGTCGACCTTCGCGACCGTGACTCGCGGCGGTTGGTCATGGGTTGGGGACGACGGGCTCAGTTGCGGCTCAAAGCACTCCCCATGTCCCCCCTACTTAGCGACCGGCGTCAAGACATACGGGACCTGGGGAAGCAGGTTCGGCGAGATCGTGCCATCCTCGACGTTCATCGGCACGGCCTTACCGCGGCCCGTGGGCGTGAGCGGATGCAGTTGCGCCGACTCCTCCAGCGCCCACGATTCCGGTAGCCGCCACTGCCGCTGGGTGCCGTCCCAACTGAAGAAATAGATCTTCTTCTCGCCGCTCCATGTATCGGGCCACATGCGGTCGTAGTCGTCGGCGAAGACAACGTCGCCGCGCCAGACTCGAAAGCCCTGATGCAAGGCCGGCGTATCCCAGACGGCCTGCGTGCCGTCGCTCCACTCGGCACGGATCGGACCAACGTCCAAGGCAATCGAATTCTCGCCCTTCTTCAACTGGGTCGGCGGCACCTCGACGATCGGCCAATCGGCGGAGAGCGGACGCGGGCTGGTCTTCTTCAGCTCCTTGTAGGCCACCTTCTTGCCATTGACGTAGATGTTCATCTGGGCGTCCTGGTCCTGGGCGTTGACGCGAAACCTCAGTTCATACATGCCCGGTTCCTCTATATCGACGCTCATGAAGTGCGGCGCCATGACGACCTCTTTGCCGGCCTCAAGCGCCCCGGCCCGTCGCCAACCGCGAACAAATTCTTCCGCCTCCAAGACGATCTCATTGCCCGAGGGGCTGGTGAGCAAGGCTTTGTCCAAGTGATAGCCGCCGCTCGTGTGCTTCGACACGCGAACGTTGCCTTTGCCTACGTGATAAAGCTCCTGGATATTGACCAGGTAGAAGTTGTTCACCAAGTCGGCGTAGTCTCCGCGAAACTTGTCGCCCGTACCGGGAATGTCGAACTCGTCGCTTTCGGTCCGAATGCAGACGTGGGCGGTCGACAAGTCGGCGACGACTTTGGTGCCCGGCTTGCCGGCCAGCAGAGCCTCGTAGTGTTGGCGCACTGTCTCCAGGCCGTGTTTGGTATTGGCGATCGGTGAGACGTTGAACGCGCCGGCGGAGCCATAGGTCTGCTCGACTTCGGGCCAATGGTATCCACCTGTGATCGCCGAGTAGTCGTCGTCGGAGTAGCCTTGGCCGTGGTACCAACCGTAGGCGGAGTCGATCTGACGCATCGTCCCCGTGCCTTCCGTGGCAACCTCGGTGCCGAGCTGCCGCAAGTAGGCGACGATGGCATCGCGGCCTTGCCGCTGTGTCTCTTCGCTGCCGCCGAGCGGGCCGGTGGGATAGCCGGCGCTGAAATTTCCGCCCTGGAGCGTCAGAACGTCGAGGTACAACAGCGGCGGGGCGTAGGGCAACTTGCCGTAGAACTCGTCGATCATCTCCTTCGCCAGGCCGCTTTCCCAGAAGTTCTTGTAGTTGACCAGGGCGAAGATCTTGACCGGGTTGTCCTCGTTCTTCGGGAAACCCTCGGGCACGTAGGGCGGCTCTTGATCGCGGGCGTTCGTCTCGGGGTCGCGGTCGCGGCGGTAGATCGCCTTGGCCTTGACCAGCTTGTCGAAGAACTCGCGGGTTTCAGGATCGTCTTTCAAGCCCACGTTGACGTCGGTGATGTTGGCGTGGAAGGAGTGATACGTCTTGTACTTGTCGCGGCAACGCGCCATGAAGTCATGCAAATCCGACCAACTATGATTGGCCCGAAACGTGACGCGGTTCAAGTAGGGCCAGGCGCCGTCCCAGTTCCACGCGCCGCGACGGTCGTGGCCGATGATTCCGTTGAGGATGGTGATTTGCGTGACCGTGCCGTCGAGCAGATGGAAGACGATGGCTGAGCCTTGTTCCAGTTCGCCGAGCACATCGTCTTCATCCGGTGTGCTGACGCGATAGACGAGGGCGCCTTGCTTGTACCAGTCGGGGGCGGCGTTGTTTTGAGCGGATCCGCTCGCGGTCGGAGCAGCGGCTTCTTCTTCCGCCACGGCGGAGGTCGCGGCGAGCAGGACCAGGGCACACATCATGCGCGTCATCATTCTCATTTCCCCACTTTTCCTCAAGACATGGCGGCCGTTTATGCGACCCGCATCGGCTTGGCTCATTGCCACGAACTCGTTGTCGCGTCGCCGAGGTGAAGCGACGTGCAGGGGCAGCTCGTGCAACGGGGCGCTGGACATTGATCGATACTTTACCCTAACAGGCCCCTCTGTCCAACAAGCGAAGTGTGCGAATGCCATGAGTCGGCGAGGCGCTCGGCGGGCGATAGCCCCGGTTTCGAGCGGGTGCTCAGTGGCCAGCGAGCCGCGTGTGGAATCTGCGACGATCCTCCAAGGCCGATGCACCTCAACTGCCACGCCTTCGCGGGTCGTGGATACTTGGCGACAAATCAGTTCATGAGCCGCTCCGACCACACCGGCGCGACACATCGGTGCCTGTCCCGAATGTCCATTCGGGCGGCCCTGACCTGCTTCGGTCCGACACCCCGATCCGCTCTCGTGCCCCCACGACGGAAGCCAAACGGCGGATTGGCCGTCAAGGCCGCGAAACTGGCGGCTGGATCTGAATTCCGCAATTTCTTTGCCAGCAGAGAGTTGCGATTTCGCAGCCCTCCGCTCAGGCCGCTTCGATTGGATGTTTGGACCTGAACAGCGGAACCGCAAAGCCTTGGCTCCAAGAGAAAAAAAGCCCACCGCCGATACAAGCGATGGGCTTTTCGTTGCATCAAAAAGTCGGGGTACAGGACGGCTATTGAGCTTTTTCTGGACGGGCGTACATAACTGGCCTCTGGCCCTTCTCCGGACGTTGCACGGACTTGCGAGCTTGAGGTTACGTACCAACGTTCGGGCTTCCGCTGACCGGCCGGTGGCGTGAAGTCTATATGGCACGGTCCGCACTCAAACGTAACGTCGAGGGAAACAATCTCACTCTCTCTGCAGAAGACCGAGTCAAAGGGGACATTGAGTCGCCATGCTCTCGGTACTTTCGCGTGGTCGTCGTTTGAGGCTGGAGAGTGGGCATCCGCCCGGTTATGATAGGGTGCCCCGTAACGATGCGCGAAGGAGACGATTGATGGCGAAGGTAGAGGTCAGCAAGGCCCAGCGGATCCGTGAATACGCGACGACTAACCCGAACGCCACGCCCGCAGAGATAGCGGGAGCGTTGGCTGTCCATGGGATTACTGTAAAGCAAGTCTACGACATCCGAACCAAGGACGTTGCGAAAGCGAAGGCCACTGGCAAGAAAGCCGCACGGAAAAAGATGGCAACCCGGAAGAAGGCAGCCGCCGAGACTGCCGCAGAAAGGGAAGGAAGGGGGGGGCGGGGCAAGAACCGCCCTTACCCTCGACGGACTCTCCAGGAGGCACTGGCTGTTCCGAAGGCGATTCGAGAGAAGAACAACGGTCGCCCGATGGGCACTGAGCAGGTGGCGAAGGCTACGCTCAATGTGAGCAAGGGTAACGATCGGTTCTTCTACGTTGCTGCGGCGTCCCGAGATTACGGCCTTACCATCGGCAGTCGTGATACAGATGAGATTGCATTGACCCAACTGGGGCAAGAGCTCTTTTTCGCCAAGGATGAGGAGACTCGGAAGCAGAAGATGATCGACGCCTTCATGAGCGTCGATCTGTTCAATAAAGTTTACGAATACTACGGCGGCAGCAAGTCCATCCCGACTGAAGGCGAATTCTTCGGGAACGTGTTGGTCAAGGAGTTCAAACTCGACCCAGAATTCCACGAAGAGTTTGAGCAAATATTCCGGGCCAATTGCAGGGACCTCGAAATCGAAGAGGGGTTGTCTGCACTAGCCTCGGACAAGGCCAAGGCGAAGATTAAAGAGCCGACCTCGGATGACATCCGAGTCGTTGGAGCGGCAAAGGGTAAGTTCGACCGAACCGCTTTCGTAATCATGCCCTTCAGCGAAAAGGGAGTGAACCCTCGACCGGCCGGGTTCTTCGAGGCCGTTCTCGACTGCATCATTGTGCCCGCTGGCAATAGCGCCGGGTGAGCAGTCGAAACGGCGCGGCTAACGGGGAGAGACGTCATCCTTACAACGATCATTAATGCGCTTCTCGAAGCTGATCTGGTAATCGCCGACTTAACGGATCACAACCCGAACGTCTTGTGCGAGCTAGGAATCAGGCTCGCCAACGAGAAGCCAGTCGCCCTCATCCGTGCCACCGGGACCGAACGAATCTTCGACGTAGACATCCTTCGGATCGAGGACTACAACCCAAACATCTGGCCGAACACGGTCAAAGACGACATCCCCAAAATCGCTGACCACATCAAGGCGACTTGGGACAACCGAGACTCAATGCGACCATACATGGAGATCCTCACGGGCCGCAGTCAGTCGAGGTCATGAGTTAGTCCGCCGAGTTCGCTTGTTTGCAGTATGCCGTTGTCTCCATATGCAGAGTGGCAGCCTATACGCTCAAATCCCGCCAGCAGTCGCATTCGCAACCACTGACGGGCTTCTTGTTTCCTCAAATCGGGCGACAAGTCGGCTATTGAACTTTTTCTGGCTGGCGTCCGGGGCTGGGAGGCTGGGTTTGGGCGGCAAATGGAAGGCGGTTGATTCTGCTCCGTTCGCACAACCCTCCAGAATAATCACCAACCGATCCTACTCCCACAAGCAACTCGACTACACCCTCGGGCAAGGCGGACTGTTCTAAAACATTCTCGCAGAACCTCGCCAGAAGTGTCGCAGAGATGGCATTATCTCCCGGCGAACCGACGCTGGATCGTAACGAACAACATGGCCATCAACATGATTCCGAGTAATCCTTCCGCTCCAGCCAGGACGCGGCTGGTGCCAGCCTGGGGTGTCAGGTCTCCGTAGCCGACCGTGGCCATGGTAATCACCGAAAGGTACAGCGCTTCTCCGAAACACACCGTTTGCGGCTGTTTCCCGTCGATGCAATATCCGGCGATGAAAAAGCCAAATGCAAATGCGAATATAATGACCGCGATTGCTCGGATCACGTACCAGTATGATTCACCATGAAGCCACAGGTAGTGCGAGATCGAAAGCGAAAGCCGACGCTTTCGGTCCGCCGACCACTTTCGCTCAGTCTCTCGCTCAAGAACGGAACACCGGGATGCGTTTTCCGACTCCCCAGCATTTGCATACAAGGATTTCGCCTTTCGAAAGCACGTGGTACTATTGTGAATGCCCGTGTCGGTACCAAGACTACGGCGATCGCCTTGGACGGGTAATTGTGTTTCCCACGCCAATGCGGCTCTCTCAAAATAATCAGCTGCCTCTAGTCCTCGGCCTTCTCTCTCCGCCCCTTCTGCTGCAAGCAGGTAACACTGGGCTGCATTGTCGCTATTACCTAGCTCCTGTAGGCACAAGGCAAAGTTTCTGCGAGTCAGCCAATCCAGGTCATCCGCTGTTTGGAGGCGCAGGCTGTTAACCCAGAATCGCAGTGCGATTTCAAAGTTTGCAGCATGAAATGCCTCCCAACCCGCTTGAACCGCATAGCTGCGGGCCCACGACTGATCAACATCGGAGGCAGAATTCTGGATCAGCGTTGCCAACTTCTGCCGGTACAGCGGATCATATTTGCCTTGTTGGGCAGGAATGTCGTCAAGGGTTAACTCGCCGACCGTCACTTGGCTGCCGGGGAAGAACTCGGAATCTAGATTGACAGGATATGGTGCCCCTGCAGTCACAAGGCCAACTGGATTCGCGCGGACGGCGACTTCGAGCCGCATCTCACGCCACTGGCTGAATCGCTCGTTGCCAACAGCATTTGCTTCCTGGCAACGACGGCGAAGTTGTTCTTGGGGATGCGGCCACATTCTGTCCATCCTGCTGGCACGAAAGTACCGACAGTCCCAAAAGCAACGCACTCTGGGACCACCAGTACACATTGAAGTATTGGGTCGGGCCCAAAAAGCTCAAATCCCGCCAACAGTCGCTTTTGCAACCACTGACGGGATTTGATGTTACGGAAATAGTCGGGCGGACAGGATTTGAACCTGCGACCTCTGGTCCCCCAGACCAGCACTCTAAACCAGGCTGAGCTACCGCCCGTAGCGTGATGAGACTCACGAAGCTGCGATTGTGCCGGCTTGGACAACGCCCGTCAAGGTTGGGTTCGCTGTTTCCGGGGAAAGTCGGGGGGGCTTCCGCCGAATAGGTCCCCTCACTCGAACTATGAGGCGCGGCCGGGGGGGTCGATGGTCTGGTGGAAGGCAGCGGCGGGGGTGCGGATCTGCT
>JBJHCD010000192.1:0-8561 GCA_050485845.1 Pirellulaceae bacterium
CCTCATGGGCAACCACCAAAATGCCCTGGTCGCCACGCGTGATGATCACCCATTCGCAACCCCGTTCCCGGAGGACACAAGCCGCCTGCACCGCGTCTTCGGTCGAACGGATCCGAATTCCGGACAAGGCCTCCGCCTCCCTTTGATTGGGAGTTAGAACATCGACATCATCCAACCGCATCGACTCGAGAAACTCCGACGTGGCCGGAGCGGGATTCAGAATGGTCCTCAGCCCGTGCTGCTTCGCTTTTCGCAATCCAGCTCGAACCACCGGCCAAGGGGCCTCAAGGCAGCAAAGAAACGTGGTCGCCTCCTCCCAACAGGAATCAGGAAGGGCTTCCAGTTGCTCGCGGGCAACCTGACTGTTCGCGCCGGAGGCGACACTGATGCAGTTCTCTCCACTGTCCCCCACCAGAATCAGCGCGACTCCCGTATGCTCGCCCGGTATGACCCGAAGCTGCCGGCAATCGATTCCCTCGTCAATCAGGTTTTGTCGAGCGGTCTCCCCCAGCCGGTCGTCTCCCACCGCGCCGATCATGGTCACCGCCGCTCCGGCCCGTGCAGCCGCCACGGCCTGGTTGGCCCCCTTGCCGCCATGCGTCTCAAAGAATCGGCCCCCGATCACCGTTTCCCCTGGAGCCGGTAACCTCGGGCCCCGCACGACCAAATCGACATTCACCGACCCCAGCACGATAATCATCACGCACCTCGCTGCTCGGCCCACGCGCCGATGGATTTTGTTCTTGTCGGTACTACTTCCATGCTAACTCCTGGACGACGTCCGTGCTGACCCCGTGCTGACTGCCGACTTCCTTGCTATCCCCGCCGCCAATTTCCGTGCTTACTTCTTGCTTCCCGTACGTTTTCCCGATGCTATTTCCCGTTGTTATTTCCCGATGCAGAAACGGCTGAAGATACGATCCAGTACATCGTCGGTATAGACGGCGCCGACCACGCGTCCCAGTTCGTCCAGGGCCAATCGCAACTCACCCGCCACCAGCTCTTCCCCCTCGCCGCTCAGGACCATCTCGCGTGATCGCCCCAGGCATTCCCCCGCTCGCCGCAAACTCTCCTCGCAACGAACCGCCGTCCCCTGCACCATCTCACTGGTCAGTCCGGAAGTGTCCCGAAGTTCTCCCTCGATCGCTCGCTTCAATTCCTCCAACCCGTCCCCTGTCCGACTACTGGTTCGAATCGCGGCCCAGTTGGATTTCCAAGGCCCCGATGCCAAGTCCCCTTTCGTTTCGACGACGATACGCGGGATGTCGGGGACCTTGTGAAGTTCCGCTATCTCCCAGCTGGTTGGCGGCCGAGACGAGTCCAAACAAAACAGCTCGACATGAGCCTGCTCGAACTGGCGGCAGGTCGCTTGCTGGGCCATCTGCGAGACGAGGTGATTCGCAGCGGAATTCTCCGCGAAACCCTCTTCCACTCCGGCCGTGTCAATCAGTTCGACCGGGAGGCCATGCAGGTCGAGCGAACCTCGAACGTAGTCACGAGTCGTTCCGGCCTCGGCCGAAACGATAGCTCGCGTCCCTCCGATCAGTGCATTGAGCAGGCTGCTTTTTCCCGAATTGGGGAGTCCGCGGAGAACGGCTCGGAATTCATGGCCCGCGGGAGTTCGGCGGTCCATTCGTTCCAGGAGTTGCTCGATCTGGTCTCCCGCTTGTTCGAGTGCTTGCCGAAGAACGGCCGGCTGAATGAATTCGATGTCTTCCTCCACGAAATCGAGCCCGGCTTCGAGGTGGGCCAGCAGGTCCAGTAATTGATTGCGGAGGTCGTCGAGCGGTCCGGCGAGACCCCCACCCAGTTGCTCGAGTGCCACGGCCAGCTCACGTTGGTCTCGAGCATGGACGACTCCGAGCACCGCTTCGGCTTGAGTCAGATCGAGGCGGCCGGCCAAGAAGGCGCGGAGAGTGAATTCACCCGGTTGGGCGAGACGAGCACCGGCATGGCAGAGCGTTTCAACGCCGATCGCGATTAGCGGTGGCGAGCCCGGCAGATGAAACTCGGCGGCTCGCTGCCCGGTGTAGCTGCGACTTGTCGGCCAATAGACGAGCTGGCAGGGAATCTTGCCGACCGGCGCTGGGGCGAGCAGGTTTCCCGTGAGGAGACAAGTCCCACCGGTTGCGGGTAGAGACGACGTTACCGATTGAAAGCAGGTGGCGACCAAATGGGGCACTTCCGGCCCGCTGAATCGGATGATTCCCCGGGCCGCTCCACCGACGGCGGAAGCGGGAGCCACAATCGTGTCCTGCCAATCCATCGCACGCCCACCTCCGGCCGCTCGAACTCGCTAACGTTTTTTCTTCAGACGCCGCTGAGGCCGACCTTTGCTGGGGCGGTCGGTACCGCTTCCTGATTTACCACCTGCTTTTCCGCCTGGCTTCTCACCGGGTTTGCTCTTGGATGAGGAGGCGGTCGTCGTTCCCGTCTCCTGTTTGGGTTTGGGCTTGGGGAGCATCAGACGTTCCGCGATTCCCCAAATGCTGGAGGAGATGAAGTAGATGCAGAGCCCGGCGGGGACTTTAAAGAAGAGCACGCCGATGAAGATCATCATGTACTTCATCATCTGCTGCTGCATCCGCGTCTGCTCGTCGACCGCCGGAGGAGTGAATAGCTTCTGTTGCACCAGGAACAGGACCACCGTGATGACCGGGAGGATGTTCAGATAGGGGCCCAGAAATCCGGTCTCGTCGGCCAGGAAATTGGGAAGCGGCCAACGCCAGAGCTTGTCGGGCCCCGCCAGATTCGAAGCCCACTCGATGCCGGGGATCAATGGAGCCTGGCGAAGCTCGATGTCGACGGAGAGGCAGCGGTACAGTCCGATAAAAATCGGCAGCTGCAAGAAGACCAGCAGGCAGCCACTGAATGGATTGAAGTTGTACTTGGCGTACAGCTCGCGCTGAGCCTTGACGCGCTTGTCCATGTCGGTCTTGTATTTTTCCGAAATCCGCTTGATCTCGGGAGCCAGCTCTTGCATCATCGCCGCGTTCTGTGCCGCCTTGCGGCTCAGCGGAAACATGCAGCCTCGCACCAATACCGTCAGCAGGATGATGGCTAAGCCGTAATTCCCCACGATCCAGTAGAAGAAATGGAGAACTCGAGCCAATGGTTTGGCAACCCACGGGAACCAGCCGTAATACATCACGTCGCTCAGCCGGTACTCGTACAGCACATCCGTATCCTTCGGACCGGCGAAAATAAGATAACGGCTGCTGAGGTTGTCTCGAGGTTGAATTTCGCGAATGTTTCCCGTCATGACGTAGGAGACATTGGTCAACCGAACGCGATTCTTGCTGAGTGCCCCGAAATCACCCACGGCCAACGGAATCACCTCATCGATCATCATGGTGACTTCGCGGTTGCCGTTGTCTCCCCCATTGCCGGCCGATTGGGCTCGAGCTTCAGGCAAGACGTAGTCCGCCGACATCATGGCGACGGAAAAATACTGAGTATCAATGCCGATGTACCGCAGTTCCCGGGCATCGCCGGCGGCCGAAGCTGAAAAGAGAGGGCGGTCCGGAGTGGCACTGTTGGCCTGCTTGAAGACCTCACTCGCACCTCGGATTTGATGCCCCGTGCCGATCGCATTCCAGATCACGTCCCGAGCCCCCGCGGTGCGGAAAAAGCTGGGATGAATTTTCGTGGAAAACCACCAGCCCTCGGTGGTCAAGCCGTTTGGGCCTTCAAGCTGATAGGCGAGTTGCTGGGGGGTCTCGCTGAGATTGCGGATTTCCACTTCCAAGTCGAAGTGGTAGCCGGGCAGCGCGGGAGCATCGCCTCGGGGAGTCGTGTCACCCAGAACATATCGCTTGATGTATTCCAGCTGACCCGTGGTCTCGCCGCCGCTGCGGGCGATGGCCGGAGCCACAAAGCGGAATTCGATCTGCCGCTGGTCGGCCGAACTGACCTCCCAATTCCATTCGGCCAAACCAGGATCACGGATGACGTCCTCCGCCTGCCGGACCAGGGCCGTGCCGAGTCCCATGCGGAAGGAAGGAGGATTCGGGCCGGGGCCATTCGCCTCGGGCGACTCGGAGCCCAACAAGACCAAAGGGCGTTCCGACAAGACCGCCGTGAAACGCTCGGGCGTCTCGGCCTCGCCTCGCAAGACCTCCAGGGTGATGTTTTGGCCGGGACGAGTTCGTTGGATGAGGCCATGGAGGCCCTCACGAGAACGGATGTCCCGTCCATTCGCACTCACAATCCGGTCTCCCACCTGCAGACCAGGGGGAACGTCGCTACGGCCCGCGCGGGCCTCGGCGGCGGGACTCCCATCGGGCACCAGGTTCACTTGGCAGCCTCCGTCGGGAGTGTTGGTCAGAGCCAAGTAACCGAGGTAGCCACTCTTGTTTTCAATTTCCCGAAAGCGAAATCCACCCCGCCGATTTCGTTCGACCAGCTCGATCCGTTCCACGGCCGCGCCGGCATTGTTGAGGACGACCAGCAACTTCGTGGACTCATCCGGCTGGTAGGATCCGAGTGCCGCCCAGACGGGAGCTTGGCTTTCCATGACGACTTCCGGCACGGTCGGTTCCAAGGTTTCCTCGTCGGGAGAATCACTTGGGTCCGTGGGCTCCGCGTCGGCAACGTCCCTGGCGTCACGATCCTCGGAAGGGGGCGCATCGGGATCCGGGGCTTCGGGAGCATCGATCTCTCCATCGGCCCGCCGCAGCGGATCGTCGGGATCTTCCGCCTCCTCTTCGCCGGGCCGAGCGATCTCCTGAACCGGAGGTCCGATCAGCCAAGCGTTGAGCAAGGAAAATCCCACGAGAACGCTCGTGGAAAGCACCATGAATAGCAATAACCGTTTTTCCACAACCTGCAGCCTTCCAGCGTAGGGGGGCTCGTGAGCCATGTCGCTCCACCGGCACTGCAACTCGGCCCACCCTCTCGGCCAGCCGAGTGGAGGTGGCCCGAGGGGCCAAGGTCAGGACGGTGTTCACGAGGTCTCTCAGGGGTTTTGTTGATCGAAACGTCGGGCGTTCGACGGCATGGGGACGACGGCCCGTGGATCTTTACGGGGCGCCGGCCGGGCTATCGTCCTTCGCGAAGGCGGTCGCCCAAAAAGTTGTCGAGATCCGCAATCGCATGGATTTTTCGGATTGTTTCGTCCAGAGGATATTCCAGTCGCCGAAACTCGACCCTGTCGTCCTCCAGGACCACGTAACTCGATCGGGGATCGCCGTCGCGCGGTTGCCCGACACTTCCGACGTTAATCATGACCTTTTGATCCCCCAGCGTATAGCGGTGGTTGAGGTCCCGCGGGCTGAAAAAACGTCCATCCTCCGTGAAGACTCCGGGCACGTGGGTGTGACCTTGGAAGCAATAGTGGTCAATCAGCCCGAAGATCTTCTCCATCTTTCGTGGATTATAAATGTCCTCGGGAAAGACATACTCGTTCAGGGGGTTCCTGGCGGAACCATGCACGAAGAGCAGCTTCTCTTCCCGGTGGACTCGAGGCAGATCGCAGAGAAAGCCGAGTCGCCGGCGGGCGGCTTCGAGGTCGTCACCGGGTGATTCCAGTTGGCGTCGAGTCCAAAAGATCGCTCGTTCCGCTCCGCTGCTGAAGCCCTCCGGATCGAACAGGGCCCCCTGGTCATGGTTCCCCAGGACCGTCAGCTGAAATTCCATGGCGACTTCAATGCACTCACACGGATTGGGACCGTAGCCGATGATGTCCCCCAAACAGTAGATCTCGTCGATTCCATCGGCCCGAATCTCCGTCAGCACCGTCTGAATCGCTTCTAGATTACCGTGAATGTCACTGACGATCGCTCGCTTCACGCCACGTCCTCTGTCCTCTTCGGGGCTCCCTGGGCTCTCCCGCCACTTGACTGCAGTACCCGCCACGATTCACGGAGAACCAGGGTCCTGCCGGCTCCATCGCCTCGCCGCGAGCCCGGTGGACGTCGAGCCAAACTGCCGAATCTACGGCGGGAAAGCGGGATGGTCAAGGGACCCGAGAGGGAGTTCAAAGGTCTCACCGACCGCTACGAAGTCGGTCTCCCAGAGTACGAGAGAGATCGGGCACCTGATAGATCTTCTCCGCCGTGATGTCGATATCGTACTCGACGCGCCGGAACGTCAGCATGTCCTGCTCGTCGTCCAGGATCACATAACAGGCTCGTGGATCACCATCCCGTGGTTGTCCGACGCTCCCCACGTTGATCATCGCTTTCTCGCCCGTCAGCATGAACTCGTAATCGCATTCCTCGGGAGTAATGAAGTCGCCGCTGGCCAGAAAGATACCCGGTAGATGCGTGTGGCCCTGGAAACAGTACAGGTCGATCCGGCCGAATAGGGCTTCCATCTTTCGGTCGTTGTAGACGTCCTCGGGAAATACGTACTCATTGGTCGGTTCCCGCGGAGAACCATGAACAAAGAGATAACTCCCTTCGTCATGACGTTCGGGAAGTTCGCCCAGAAAGTCGAGGCGACGATTGACCACTTTCGGGTGACCGGGAGCACTTTCCAGTTGGTCCCGAGTCCAATACGCAGCCTGGAGCGCCATCGGATTGAAACCGATCGGGTCCAAAATGACCGCTTGATCGTGATTCCCCTTGATCGTGATCGCGCAATCGGCCATCACGGCGTCCACGCACTCCACCGGGTTCGGGCCATACCCGACAATATCTCCCAAGCAATAGACCTTCGAAATGCCCAAATTGCGGATATCCTGACGAACGGCTTCCAGGGCCTCGAGATTGGCATGGATATCGCTGATCAACGCTCGTTTCACGCGTCACAACCCTATGGGTGGTCGCCGAGAGGTACCCGTGCCGGGGGTTAAGCTGATATGGAGACGACCATTCAGAAACTCGGGGATCGAGCCAAGCCGATCACCAACGGTATCCACGACACGACAATCTCACAAGTGTAACCTCCACCCCCGCAAACGTGCAACCACGAACCGAACCGGGCGACGGGGCGACGGCAACGGGGACGGGGCGACGAGGAAAGGGGGGCGGGCGCGGCTCCGACGTCTCCTCGAGTGACCGGGGCGACCTTGAGCGTTCGTGTGGCCGCGACTACACTTTTCGGTTTGCTCGTACCATCCAGCGGGCGTCGAGCCCCAGACACGCTCATGCACATCCTTGCCGTCGATACTTCCCGTACCCCCGGATCCGTCGCGCTACTGGAAGACCAGCAACTGATCCGGGAGCGGGAACTCCCTGCCGTGGGCCGGACGACGCAGCATCTATTTCCCGTGCTTCAAGGCCTGCTGGCGGAGGTTGGTTGGCAACCCCGAGATGTCGGGCTACTGGCCGTCACGCTGGGCCCCGGGTCGTTTACGGGGCTGCGGATCGGGATCACGTTGGCCAAACTGTGGACCTATGCTTCTTCCTGCCAATTGGTCGCTCTCGGGACGCTGGATGTCGTCGCCGCTCAGGCCGAATCCGACGCGTCACGACTGGAGGTGGTTCTCCACGCCGAACGAGGTCAATTGTTTCAAGCTTGTTACCAGCGCGTGAACTCGGATGTCGGCGAAGCTGGAACCCCTGCACGAATTGGAGACGCGGCGGTTTCCGGGCCCGAAGGTGGTGATGGCAGTGACGGCAGTGATAAGGATGGTAAGGAGCCGACCTGGGGATCTTGGCGTCGAGCTTCCTCGACGAGTTTGGTGAACCGGGCCGACTGGCTTCGGAACCTTGTGCCGGGGACGGCCGTGACGGGGGATGGGCTGTCGAAGATCGAGCAGCCGCTACCAAAAGGGATCGTGGTCGAGCCACAGGCGAATTGGACGCTCCGCGCCGGATCGTTGGGACGCCTGGCCTTCGACGCGTTCCATCGTGGGGAACGGGTTGATCCCTGGAGTCTGCTTCCTCAGTACGGTCGGCCGAGCGCCGCGGAGGAAAAGCGACTCCAGTCTCATTCGGCGGAATAGGTTTGCGGGATCCGAGTTGGCGGTTGATCGCGCCGAACAGGTGATCGCGTCGGGCCGGGCTTTCCGGTTGAACTGTTTGAACCGGTTGAACTCGTGAAAATGTTCTCGTGTGACAGCATCCCGCGGCTCGCGGGTGAGCCGACGAATCCTGGATGACAAGCAGCCGAGAATCGTTACGGGGAAGCGAGTTCACGGCAGACTTCCTCGGCCGCCTCGATCGTGCGTTCGATATCCGCATCGCCATGGACCGCCGATACGAAGAGGGCCTCGTATTGACTGCAGGGGAGGTAAACCCCGCGATGGATCATGCCCCAGAAGAACCGTGCGAACCGCTCCGTATCGCACTCGGCCGCCGTCGTCCAATCTGTCACGGGGCCATCATGAAAGAACAGCGTCAGCATGCTTCCGACGCGGTGGAGGAAGTGGGGAAGTCCGGCTTGCTCCGCCGCCGAAGCCAGGCCCTCGGCCAGCTTGCCCGAGATCGTTTCCAAATGCTCGTAGGGCGACTGATCCCGGAGCAGTTCCAGCGTGGCAATGCCCGCCGCGGTTGCCACCGGATTTCCACTGAGCGTTCCCGCCTGGAACACCTTGCCCTCCGGAAGGATGTGGTTCATGATGTCCACCTTTCCACCGTAGGCCCCGATGGGCATCCCACCGCCGACAATTTTTC
>JBJHCD010000193.1:0-8547 GCA_050485845.1 Pirellulaceae bacterium
GTACTGACAAGTCGATTAGCCCAGACGGGGACGGGGCCCCAGGACGTCGCTTTTTCAGCAACGATGAACCGCAGAACGACGAACCGCAGGGTGTCTTCGGTTCTATTGCTTCCGCCTTTGTGGTGCTAAGCGCCCGTCAATCAGAGGGGGTTCTCCGGGTGCGCGCCGTGCTCATGGGAAATCCCGCAGGTGCCTTGGGGCAACAATCTGGAATCACAGGGCGGCAAGCGGCGGGGAAATAAACTCGGCAACATCACCGCTGATCAACACTAACGGACGCTAATTATAAACCGCAGGGTGTCTTCGGATGAACGATTACATTCTAGTAGGGGGTTGATGTTCTGTTCGGCGAGGTGAATCCGGGTGCACGCCAGCCCCCGGTCGATAACCCCCACAGACGAGCGATTCTGGACCGGGAGAAGTCCGAATCTACAAACCGTAGTACAAACCGTAGGGTGTCTTCGGATTTAAGCACAATCTACAAACCGTAGGGTGTCTTCGGATTTAAGCACAGCCTTATTGGCGGGGGGGGCACGCCCTATTCATCGAGGGGCAATCGGGTGCCCGACTCCGTCTAGATGTGAGATCCGAACAAATCCGAAGACACCCTTTGGGTTCTTTGGGTTTGCTTCGGGTTTGCTGTTCCTGGAAGCAGCTCCGAGGGATATAGCCCGTAGGTGGGGAAACGATGTACGGGAGGCGGGTACCCGGCGTGACCGTCTGTGGCTGGTTAGTGCCTCCACCAAGCAGGGGATCGAGAGAAGCCTGAAGACACCCTACTTGCTTTCCATGGTGGGTGTGGACATGTATGGAGGTGGGGTTCCCGGTTCACGCCGGTCTCCGACCAATTGGCCCCCCCGATGATCGATTCGGGGCGGGAACGACCAGCCGCAGGGTGTCTTCGGTTTCATTGGCGGTCGTGGAACGGGATTCCGAGACCGAGCGTCCCCGAGGCTGGTGGGTGAGCGTTGCGGCCTCGGTGGCGTTCCCTCGGAAAGAAGCGGTCTTGCTCGGCCGCCAGAGATCGCGTTGTTGGAGGGGGTGGTATCTGGCCAGTCGTGGCCCCGCCGTAGCAGGTCAGGATGGTGCCACTTTGGAGTGTACTCGAAGAACGAACGGGTGTCTTCGGATCAGGCGTTCTTTAGGTGGGGGGGTGTGGCTTTCCAGTCGTGGCCCCGCCGTAGCAGGTCAGGCTGGTGCCACTTTGGAGTGTACTCGAAGAACGGACAGGTGTCTTCGGATCCGGCGCTCCTCGAAGAACGGACGGGTGTCTTCGGAGCCGGACTTCCTTAGGGGGGGCATGCGGCCAGTAGCGGCCCCTCTGTGGTAGTTGATTCGGGTTCCACTTCGGAGTGTCCCCGATTTGATCCGAAGACACCCTGCGGCTGGTCTGTGGCGGCTGATCCGAAGACACCCTGCGGCTGGTCTGTGGAGGGGTGTGTAACTGGCCGGCTATGGACCATTCTTAGTGGGTCGGACGCATGCCCCTTTGGAGTGTTCTCGGTTAGTTGGCGCTCGCCGGTGGCGTGGGCTTGGGGCGGCGAGCGAGTTGATCGATTTGATGTCGGGCTTGTTCCATTCCTTGCTTCACCCAGATGAAGTCGCAGCCGCAGGTGGTCCACTGGGCCCCCATGTCGATCAGTTGCTCGACTCGCTGGGGCGACCCCCCGACAGTCCCCCAGGCCTTGCCATGCCGCTCGGCCGCCTGTTTGACTTTCATCAGGGCTTCCTCGACCTTTGGGTGTTGGAACTGTCCCGGGACTCCCGCCAGGATGGAGAAATCGGCCGGGCCCAGCATCAGGACATCGACCCCTTCCACGGCCGCGATTTCATCCGCGTGTTCCAAGGCCGCCGGATCTTCGATCTGGATCACAATCCAGGTCTCTTGGTTGGCCTGTTGAATGTATTCGGCGAAATCACCGATGCAGTAGGGCATGTCCGCATTGGCCCCATCAAACCCACGCGTCCCCAGCGGGGCGAACTTGCTCCAGCGAACGACCTCTCTCGCCTCTTCGGCATTGTCACAGCGCGGGTAGAGGATGCCATGGGCACCCGCTTCCAGCATGCGGCCCATTCGCATGAATTCCCCTTTCGCGGGGCGGCACATGACATCGGCCTGGCCAACTCGCGAGGCACGAATCAACTCATTGGCCCTCTCCAGACTGAGAACATGATGTTCCAGATCCATCCAGAGGAAATCAAAACCGATCAGACTGGCCAGTTCGTAAACGGAGCCATCCTGGAAATGGAGAGCAATCCCGATGACGGGCTCATTGCGAGCCAGTTTGGCCTTGACGATACTCGGTCGCATCTTGGTTGATTCCTCACAGGCTGTATGGAAACGAAACGCCAAGTTATAGCGTAACGGAGGAGCGATTTCAGCCAGGGCTGCCTGAGGAAGATTGGGCACGCTGCTTTCTTCGAGCACCAGGAGACTCTACCATGACCGCTCCGCCATCGCGCCCCGCCCAAGGGGCACTTCCGCCAGGGCAAGCTACGGATGCTGGGCTGCGGTGATGGTGTTGACGGAAATGGGGTTATGCTGCTCGGAGTCACCTCCGGTCGGGTGTCCCGTGAGGTGCTGAGGGAAGTTGCTTGAAATGTGCAAAGAAGGAGGAGACGGCGTGCATCGGGTATTGGTCCTGGGCGTGGGGTCGATTGGTGAGCGGCATTTGCGATGCTTTCAGGCCACGGGGCGCGGAGAGGTTGCTTTCGTGGAAGTTCGGCCGGACCTCCGCGACGAGATCGCTCGTCGATATGGAGTTCCCGGCTTCGATTCACTTGAATCGTCATCGGCCTGGCGACCTACGTCGGCCGTGGTGGCCACGCCCGCCCCTCTGCACGTTCCTCAAGCTCGACAACTGGCGGACTTGGGTATCCACGTACTGATCGAAAAGCCGCTCAGCACCAACTTCGAAGGGCTCGGTGAACTGGCCAAGCGGGTTGAGCAACAGCGGGTTACCGTGGGAGTCGCCTACGTTTACCGAAGTTTTCCGCTCGTTCAAACGGTTCGCGCGGTGCATCAAGAGGGGAGGTTCGGCAAGCCGCTTCAGTTCGTGACGGTTAGTGGTCAGCACTTTCCGACATATCGTCCCGCTTATCGAGAAATCTACTATCGCGACCGAGCGATGGGAGGCGGAGCCATCCAAGACGCGCTTACGCACGGGATCAATGCCGGAGAATGGCTGCTCGGTCCGATCGACCGCCTGATCGCCGATGCCGCGCATCAAGCTTTACCCGGAGTGGAGGTCGAGGACACCGTGCACCTGCTGGCTCGGCATGGAACCGTGATGGCTTCGTACTCTCTGAACCAGCATCAGGCTCCGAACGAAAGTTTGAACACGCTGGTGTGCGAGCGAGGTACGATCCGCTGGGAAACGCATCGGAACCGCTGGATGTGGATGACCGAACCGGGTGGTGAGTGGCACGTGGAAACGCTCGACCCAGCCGAGCGGGATTCGCACTTTGTCGCGCAGGCCCATGGGTTCCTGGATGCCGTGGAGGGAATTTGTCCTATCGCTTGCAGTTTGGAAGAAGCGGCCCAGACCTTGCGAGTTAACTTGGCCGCGCTGCGCAGTTTGAAAACCGGAACGTGGGAGACGATCGAACGTGGAGCCGACGATTCAGCAGTTGTTTGACTTGACCGGAAAAAACGTGGTGATTTCGGGAGCATCGGGACATCTCGGATCCGCGATGTCCCGGGCCTTGGCCGAGGCGGGGGCCCGAGTCGTGGCGACCAGTCGCGATCCGGAGCGTGCAGCGAGGGCCGCTGCCGGTTTGCCTCGCGCCGGCCAAGTCGAACATGTCGGCATGGTGCTGGATCAGATGGAGGACGAGGCGACGGTCAACAGGCAGTTCGAGGCGATTGTGCGTCGCGTCGGCCAGGTCGATGTCCTGGTCAACAATGGGCATCAAGGTCTGGGAGCCGATTGGACCACGGTGACCGGCGAGGAGTTCAGCGACCACCAGCGGAACGTGACGGGATACTTTTTGCTGGCTCGATTGGTCCGCAATCATGCCGCTTCTCGCCAGGCAAGTGCCAGCATCATCATGATCGGTTCGATGTATGGCCAAGTCGCTTCGTATCCAGACGCTTATGAGGGAATCTGCGCGGCGAGCCCCGCGGCCTACCACGCGCTGAAGGGAGGTATCATTCACTTGACTCGACACCTGGCCGTGTACTGGGCTCGGGACGGCGTGCGGGTCAACTGTCTTAGTCCCGGTCCGTTTCCGCAGGAGCGAGTTTCGAGGGAACTGGTCGCTCGGCTTGAAGCCAAATGCCCCATGGGGCGAATGGGGCGTTCGGAGGAACTAAAGGGGGCCGTCGTCTTCTTGGCTAGTGAGGCAAGCAGTTACATGACCGGGCAGAACATGACGATCGACGGCGGTTGGACTGCCTGGTAGATCCGAACCGCACCGCCGTCTGTTCGCTCAGGACGGAGCCGACCGGACGATCGCATGGGAGGTTGAAAGGGAGAGAGGTTGAACGAGAGGTTTCTCTGGGCAGACGCGGCACTTCGGACTTCGAACCTCGAGGGGAGGTTTTTTTCGCTCGGGAGAATCTCGCGATTTCTTACCTATTGGTAGAACCAGCTGACCGGGAGCGAGCGGAAACGTGACGAGATGCGACCGGTCTCCGAGTCTTGGACGTAGTAGGTCAGCAAGGCTCGGTTCCGAAAGAACTCGACGCTCGTGTAGGCATACTGTTCGCCGGGTCGCGCGTCCAGATTCCGAATTTGATTCCAAGTGGTCCCTTCGTCGCTGGAGATGGCCGCGGTCAACGGCCACCGTTTGCCTCCGTGTCCAGCCCCCGCCTCGTAATTGTTGTTCCAAATCAAGAGCAGATCGCCGGTGGCCGGAATGCGACGAATGGTGGCGGGGGCTTCCGGCGCTTGGAGGCTCAGCCGACCAGGCTCCGACCAGTGATTTCCCCCATCTTCGGAGTCGCTGGTGGCAATGTATCCCATTTGCGTGCGGATAATCATCAACAACCCTCCATCTCGTCGTTCGATGATCTCGGGCTCCATCGCTCCCCGTCGCTGTTCATCGACTTCCCCGGCACTCTCTTGCCAGGTTCGCCCCTCGTCGTCCGAGAAATAAGTCAAGCAGACGAAATGTCCGTTCGCTGTCACATGAGGGGTCCAGGCGATGGGGCAGAGCAGGCGTCCCGATGAAGTGACGGTGACGCGATCGTTGTTCATGACATGGTAACCGGGGCGCTCGGTGACCTGGCGAGGTTCGCTCCAAGTCTCCATTTCGTCGTTGGAGACACGCAGGTGGACATGGAGGTCGTCGGGTCCGTTCTTCACCAGATAAAACAGGCCGATGGGGCCATCGTGCCGACCGGGTCGAAGACGGCGGAGGGTGGCCGACATGACGTTTTGCGTTCCCACGTTCTCTTGGAGAACCGTGGACGGGCTCCAAGTGCGGCCCCCGTCTTGCGAGCTTCGGAGCACCAGGTGTGCCGTGGCATGGTCGGCCCCTCCTCCGATGAATTCGGTCGTGACGTAAGCCAACGTTCCGTCGGTTAGGCTGAGCACCGAACCTTCGCTGTAGCGAGGATTCTCCGGAGTGGCCTGATACACATCGACCGATAGAACCTCGGTATCATCCGGCGGAGGTTCAGCGAGCAGAATCAGTGATTGGGCCGCTCGGACTCGAACATCAAGGTGGTCATCTTCCAGCAAATGCACCAAGGCTTCTTGCACGTCCTGAAGACGGCTGTGACCCGCAAATTCCGCCGCATAGGTCCGGATGGCGGGATCCGAGTGCTGGAGGTTCCGGCGGAGACCGGCCTGGCCCTCGGAGTCTCCCAGACAGGCAAGGGCATGGTGGAAGTAGGAACGGGCGAGGTCGTCGTCCGCCTCGGCGAGAGCTTGCCGGAGTGTGGGGATATCCGACTTGTCTCCCAGCAGACCCAGGATCCAGGCAGCGAGCGTCCGGGTTTCCGGGTCGGGCGAGGAGAGGTGTTGCCGGATGTGCGTGAGTTGGGCCAAGTTGCCGCCTCGGACGAGTGCGGCGGCGGCCATTAGTTGCAGTCGGACTGATTCCTCCCGCGCCGCGGCACGAAGCAGCTGACCATCCCCGACTTCGGCAATCTTGTAGAGGCTTTCGCCGGCATGGACTCGACCGTCGGAATTTGGATCGGCGAGGATGTCCAATAGTGCGTGAATCGCGGACCGGTCGCCCGCTCGGACGATTTCTCGAGCCAGTCCGCAGCGACGTTGATGATCGGGTTCGGCTTCTAGTCGTGGACGGAGGGCGTCGAGCACATCACTCACCTGCCCCGCCAACGACAAGGCCTCCGCCGCGTGCATTGCCGGCCAGAATTCGTCGGAGGACAGACCTTCGCGGAGCAGGGTGAGGCACTGCTGGCGGGTGTCGGGAGGAAGCGCTTGACCGTGCAGTGAGTCGCGGTGGACAACGGTGGTGGCCCAAGAGAGCAGGATCGTAGCAGCCAGCAGAGCCCGACGGGGCAGCTTGGTAGGGTTCATGCAGCATTCCTCATTCGACCGCAGTACCGAAAGATCGTGTCGGCCCCATGATAGCCTCTGTTTGGACCGATAACAGCTTTTGGAGTTAGGCCCCCTTCCCCGCCGGCGGGAGTTGTTTGGCCCGAGAATGGAGTGGCCGGTTTTTGGTCGTTGTTTGGCATGATATGTGCTTTGTAAATGAGGCGATTCGTTCGCTGTCGCGAGTGAGTCATGCCGGATGGAATGCTGTTGAGGGGGAGAAATAAGATGAACCGACATACACCAGTGTCTCCCAGCGGGAGTGATTTACGAGTTCGGCGTGAGGATGGAATTCGAGCCACCTGGGATGAAACGGCCTTGGATACCCATGGTGTCCATGGTTTCAGTCTTGGCCGCGCCGAGTCCCTCGAATGGAGTTCCCAAGGGGGTCGCCCCGGTTTTGCTAGGGGTTTTCGGCGGATACCCAGTATCGCGGCACTGTTGGTGCTTGGGATGTCCTGGTTCTCCCCGCTGACATCGCTCGGGCAGGCTACCGCCCCAAACGGGGCGCTGGACCTTCCTCCAGGAATGGAGGACTACGACAACGAGGAGATGGAGATTCGGACGCAAGGGCCGTTGCATGAAGCATTTGCGACCCCTTCCACGCTTGATCCAACCGACCCCATTGTGATCGATCGCGAACCACCCCCATTGATCGACGAAATTCCACCGGATTACCGGCCCGACGGAAATGACGTCGTTTGGCTCCCCGGGTATTGGCACTTCGACGAGGACCTGGATGACTTCCTCTGGGTGAGTGGATTGTGGCGGCAGGCTCCTCCTGGGCGGCAGTGGGAGCCCGGTTATTGGGCCGAGGTGGAAGAGGGTTACCAGTGGGTCCCTGGCGTCTGGCTGAGGGAAGAGGTTGCTGCCGAACCGCAGTACCTGGCTCCCCCGCCCGAGAGTCAGGAGTATGGCCCTTCCAGTCCCGCGCCGTCGGAAGATCATTTCTGGATACCCGGCAATTGGGTGTATCAGAATCGCGACTATGTGTGGCGCACCGGATACTGGTCGCCAGCTCAGGTCGGTTGGGTGTGGGTTCCCCCTCGTTATGTTTGGACGGTAAGTGGTGTGATTTACGTGGATGGTTACTGGGATTATCCCTTCGACCGCCGTGGGCAGATTTTCGCTCCCGTCTATTTCCGCCAGCCGATCTTTCGCCATGTCGGATTCCGATATCGACCCTGGGTGGTCATGGACACGGGGCGACTGTTGTCCCTGCATCTGTGGGTGAACCATCGTCGAGGATTCTATGCCTTTGGGAATTACTATGATCCTCGCTTCGCTGGTATTGGATTTGTCCCCTGGGTTCAGTTCGGCGCTCGGCCAAGATTTTACGATCCGTATTTTCAGTACGCTCGGTGGCACTACGGTCCGACCTTCATCACCAACTTGAATACCTGGCACGGCTACTACGGCCGACACGCGCATCTGCGGCCACGGGCGACCTTCCGTGAGCAGGTCCTGTTCGCTCAATCCACAACGAACGTGACGGTGGTCAACCATTCCGTCTTCGCCACGTCGATTCATGATGCGGTGGGACGGCGCGGGACGGCCAATCATCTGTCGGTTCGCAATACCAACTTCGTTCGCCTGTCGGATGACGAGCGAACTCGAATCTCTCGACGTAACGAATCCTTCGCTCAGCAGCGTGACAATCGCCAGACCCGAGATATGCGGGGACGCGAGGAGTTGTATCGTGAGACGGGAGGTCCGCCGGGACGTGGCGGTCGAGGAGGCCCGCGTGGCGACGCTCTCGCCAGTGATACCGATACGCCTCGTCGTGATGGTTCCGGCGAACGAGGGCGAGGAGGAAGAGGAGAAAGTGGAGAGAGAGGAGAGAGACAGACAGAGAGAGGAGAGAAGAGACAAGTGGAGGGAAAAGATCCAAGTAAGAGGCAGACAGAGACAAAGATAGAAGAGAGAGAGAAGTAGGGCCGTTGGGGATGGACAAGCACGTATACCTGCACAATCTCTTGCATGAGATGCTGCTGCTCGCCGCCGATTGGTTCGGCCGACATGGCTGAGCAAAGTG
>JBJHCD010000194.1:0-8539 GCA_050485845.1 Pirellulaceae bacterium
GATTTCCCGGTTGCATCGCGTTCAGCTGGGCATACCAATCGGCAAAGTATCGATACCGGTCGGCCGCGCTCTCATGCTTCGGGCTCAGGCCCCGAGCCCGATATTCCAGGTTTTCACCCGAAAACAGATGCCATTTTCCCTCTTCGTCGTAGGAGTAGGCGAGGTTGGCGGGAAACAACGGCGTCCCTCGTTCCACCGACCGCTCCCGCAGTTCGGCATGAAACGCCTCGATTTCCTGTAACTTCACCTCGGTCTTCACGCCCCGCCCCACGTCCAACAAGATAAACCTTCCCCGCACCGTGTCGAAGACCGTCACCTGCTTCGGCTCGGTCAAGGTGAAATCGTAGATCGTCTTGCCGCTGAAGAGCGTCAGGTAGGCGGCGATCGGTTCTTTCTGCTTGCCGACGAAGACGTCGGTCTCGACGCGAAAATCGTCAGCCAGAATCGCGACGGGAGCCAAGCTGAGCGCAACAATTGCCATGCCCGGGACGAAGTGGCCGGTCATTCCAAAGCTTCCTTGCTGAGGGATGCGTGAACAGAGAATAGATGCCGGTGGCCGAGTTTTCCTGTTTTCGTCGACCGCTCCAGCGGGCGGAAGCATAGTGCCATCCCCCAACGCTGTCCAGATCAGTCCGCTTGGGAAGTGCGGATCGTGCGGATCGCAAATTGCCGGAGCGTGAAATCCGACAACACTTCACGAGTTCCCAGTGGTCTGGGACAGCTTATTTTTTGGGTACGACGGACTGGAAGTCCATCGTACGAGTCCAGCTCAACCCTCATTCTTGACTGTCCCAGACCACTAGGCACTCCCATCAAACCGCAGTAGGCCGTAATTCGCCTTTCCTCGACGCAACACCACTACGGTCGTGGTGGCCAAGTCGCTGGGCTGCAGAGCATAATCCCACTGCGCGACTCGCCGATTGTTGATATAAGCTCCCCCCTGCTCGATCGCTCGGCGAGCTTCCCCCTTGCTTTTGGCCAACCCCGCCACGAACAGGGCCTCCGCCAAGGTCAAGCTGGCATCGGTAAGTCGAGCCAGCGGCACTTGGTGACTCGGGACATCCGCGAAGATCCGTAGCAGGTCCTCTTCCGGAATCTCAGCGATCTCGGCCCCGAAAAAAATCTCCGTCGCCTGCCGGGCACTCCGTAAGCCGTCGCCCCCATGCACCAATTCGGTCAGGTTCTCGGCCAAACGCTGCTGGGTTTCCCGACGTTCCGGCCGAGTGGCTCGGGCCTGGTCCAACTGTTCGATTTCTTCCCGAGGCAAATCGCTGAGGAAGCGGAGCGACTTGGCGGCGTCGTCATCTCCTAACCGCATCCAGTATTGATAGAAGTGGTAGGGGGAAGTCCGGTCGGCCGACAGCCAAATCGTGCCCGACTCGGTCTTGCCCATCTTGGTCCCGTCTTCCTTGGTCAGCAGCGGCCAAGTCGCTCCTTGCAGGTGGAGGCCGCGAAGACGTCGAGCGAGGTCGATGCCGGCAGTGATATTCCCCCACTGATCGCTTCCCCCCAACTGAATGCGACAATCGTAGTGCTCCGCGAGATAGACGAAGTCATAGGCCTGGAGCAGCATGTAGCTAAATTCGGTGTAGCTGAGCCCCCCATCCCCTCGCTCAAGACGGCTGCGGACCGAATCCTTCCCCAGCATCACGCTGACTGGGAAGTGCTTCCCCACGTCGCGAAGAAAATGGAGATAACTGAATCCCTCCATCCAGCGATAGTTATTTTCCAACACCGCGCGGCCGTCGCGACCTTCAAAGTCCAGGAATCGTGCCATCTGACGTTCCATGGCCGTCACGTTCGCCTGCAATGCCTCGACGGACAACAGATTCCGCTCATCACTCTTGCCGCTCGGATCGCCGATCATGCCGGTCGCTCCCCCCACGAGCGCAATCGGCCGGTGCCCCGCCTGCTGGAATCGGCGGAGCATAATCAGGCCCAAGAGATGGCCGACATGTAGACTGTCGGCCGTGGGGTCAAAACCGGCATACACGGCTTGGGGAACGCGAAGCAGTCCCTCCAGTTGTTCGGGATCCGTGCACTGATGAACCAGCCCCCGCCAACGCAATTCATCCAGGATTTGATGCGTCATGAATTTCCTAACCCGAGGTCACCTCCAGAGGTCGTCATTTTCAAATGGATGGAGGGCCCCCATTTGCTTCGGTTTGGGGAGTGCCTTCAAGGAAAAGCTCGCTAGCCGCAAGTCTTCCTTGGTGGTCACCTTCAAGTTGATGGGGGAACCGGGAACGATGGTGATCGGCCGGCCAATCCGCTCAACCAATTGGGCCTCGTCGGTACCGACGAAACCATCCCGGCGGCGATACGCCTCGAGAAGAATCTCCCGAGCGAATACTTGGGGCGTTTGGGCCTCCCAGACCTTTTCCCGAGCGATCGTCTCCTCGATCACTCCCGCTTCCGAGACCCGCTTCAGAGTGCTCGAGACAGGAACACCCAGTATGGCGGCACCGGTCTTCCGAGCCGTGGCAAAGACCCGGTCAATCCAGGCGTCGGCAAGGCAAGGGCGAGCCGCGTCGTGGACGGCGACAAAATCGATATCGTCGCGAACTTGAGCCAACCCGTTCTCGACCGAAGCCGCCCGACTCTCCCCCCCCAAGACAACTTCGATCCCCAAGATCGTTACGTTGGCGTGGAACTTCGCTTGGAACTCCTCCTGGTCCTCCGGGGAGATGACCAGAATCACCTGCTTCACATCATCCCGCTTGAGAAAGTGATCGGCGGCATGTAGCCAGACCGCCCGGTTCTCCAGCGGGGCGAAAGGCTTCTTGTAATAGGAATCGCGAAAACGGGTGCTCTTTCCCGCCGCCGGTAAGATCACCGCAAAGCTTGCCACGTTTCACCTGTATCGTTCGACGAATTTTCGTCGGAGCGACACGACATCTCGCCCCGCTCCGACGCTTGCTGTTGCCACGCGCGGACTTACCAACACCCGAGTCATTGTCTGACTTCCCGCCCAAGCGTCAAGGCGACATCAGCCAGACAACGGCAAGACAACGGCAAGACAACTTGCGTGAAGCGGGCTCGCCCGCGAGCCAATGGCATCAGTGAGGCAACATCCGTCAGGCGACTCTAGCAAAGCGGAATCAGTAGGACATCAGTATCTCTTCCGGTTCGATACCCGCCAGGCTGGGGAACCCGCCATCGGCGATCGATTCCCCCAGCTGGCTGACCGATCGGAAGTAACTGTCACTCGGGCGTCGCCCCAGCAGTTCTCGAGTCAGATCGCGGCAGAGGATCTCGGCGGCCCGGGTAATCATTTCGTTATTCCGCGAGGCGGCGTACATGCAGGTAATCAGGATGACCAGTTTTTTCTGCACCCGCCCGGAAAGTTCCGACATGCGACATTGTCGATCGGCCAGCTTGAGCTGATGCTTCCGCATCGTCCCGCTGATCTCCAAACGGGACGACTGCAGTTGCTCACAGGCAAACTCGGCATGCCGGCGCAGACTTTCCGGCATGTCCGGCGGTAGTTCGGGCCGAGGAATCCCACGAAGATTTTGCCCCAACCACCAGGAACCATACTGACGCAGGGGATCCCGGAGGGCCCAGAGGTGAGCTGGATTGGCAGGGTTGAACTGCCGAATGCCGGCTGCCTGCAATCCCTTCCCAATCGGCTCGAAATACTGCGTCCCATGCTGCTTGACCAACGACTTGAAGAAGGCCATCCCCAGCATCTCCCCTTCCCCCTCGTAGATACAGGGAGCGAGGAACTCATGAACCTGGTCTCCCAGCAGATGTCCATGCAGGAAGGATCGCCCACCGTGCGTCTTCATGAACAACTCGATCGCCGCCTCCTTCTGCGACTCACTCCCGAAAATCTTGGCGACAATGCACTCCATCTCGCCGCGATATCCTTGGTCCAAAAGTCCAGAACACCAAGCCACCAGGGCATCGCAACCGACAATCAACCCCGCCAGTCTTCCCATCCGTCGCCGCACCAACTCGCGCCGCACAATCGGCTCGCCATAGGTCTCGCGAAACTTGGACCAGGGAATCATGTTCGCCAGCATGATCCGCATCGTGCCGGCCGCCGTGGCACACAGCGCCACTCGGCCCAAATTCAAGCCGTGGTACGCAATCGTCAAGCCATTGCCGGCGGATACCTCCAACAGATTCTCCGCGGGCACTCGGAAATCGCGGAAGATCATCCCCCGGTTGTGAGCATGTTTCAGCGCATGCAGTCCATAGTTCCGCAACTGGAATGTCTCGTCCTCCTCGGCGGGAAGTTCACAGATCAAGACCGCCGGCTTGTCGTCGATCAGACAGACCAAGCCAATCGTCCGGCCAGGAGCCACATTGGTGATGAACAGCTTCTCGCCGGTCACCAAATACGAGTCCCCCTGTTTTTCCGCCCGAGTCCGCAGAGCAGTCAGGTCGGAACCGGCTCCCGGTTCCGTCAAGGCGAACGCCGACAGAGACTCGCCCCGAGCCAATTTCGGCAAGAAACGCTCCTTTTGCTCGGCCGATCCGAATGTCCGGACCGGATCCACCGCCCCGATGCAGCCATGGACCGAGGCCAGTCCCGCCACGGTCGGGTCCTCTAGTGCCATCTGCGTCAGGAAGGGGGCGAAACTGCGAAACGGAGCCCCGCTGCCACCATACTGCGGATCCACCAGCAGGCCCCAATACCCCGCCCCGGCCAGTTCCCGCAGGATCTCCTCGCGAATTTTCCCGGCTTCGTCAAGCAGCGTTTTGTCTCGGCGGTGATTCCTTACGATCTCCAGAGAGTCGTCCATCACTCGACGTACCGTCTCGGGCGTCTCCTCCGGCATCACCGCGAACTGGTCCACCGGAACCCCTCGCTCCCAAACGGCCCGAAATGCCGGGCTGTACGACGTCTGACGCTGCGGCTGAAACAATAGCTCCACGTCATCATCCGCTCGGTCAATCACGCCGGTTCGCCGAGCTTCCTCGGCGGTCTTTCCCCCCAACGTCAGAGCTACCTCGGCAAAGGACTCCCGTGCCACGGGAGTGGCGGCGGCGGCAGGAGGAGGAGCCTCCCCGTGGGGCTGGGTGCTCGGCGCAGCCGATCCCTCGGGACGACTGGAACCCTGAACCTCCTCGGAATCCGTTGGTCGCTTCTCGGAAATGCTCATCATGAACCTCCTCGCCTCGTCGTGTGCCGATCGTCGCTCGTTCAATCCCCGGGGATTTCCACCTCTTCTTCTTCAATATAGCGTATGCAACGGAACAGCATTCGTCCCCCCGCTAATTGGTGGGAACGACACGAGTTGCCCCCCTCCGTCCGCTAGAATCCGTGCCAGCCGATGACGGTGGTTGAATCGGCTGGTCTGGCGGGCGGCGCCCGGTGGTAAGCGATTATTCACGAGTCGCTCGAACGGACGAGGCGCCACGACATTTCCGTAATCCGACAGCAATTCAGCAGCAATTCAGCCGTTGCGCCGCGGTGTTGCCGCAGTCTCGCTGCCATTTTCCAGATTTCCGAGGAAGGACTTTTGCCGTGGCGTTGCGGATCATGCAGATCTTCGTTCCATGTCGAGCGGACGAGTTTCCCGACTCGCTACTGGAGGGCCGCGAAGTACTGGCGCAATGGGAGGACAGTTCCCGAGAGCGGAATGTGCTCCACCTGTTGGTGCCAGCCGAGGAGACCGAGCCGATTATGGACAAGTTGGAGGAGCACTACTCACACATGGAGGGGTTCTGTGTGGTGCTAACCCCCGTGGAAGCGGTCCTCCCTCGTCCTCGAGAGGAAGTCGAGGAGGGTACCAGCGAAGAGTCGGAGCAAGATTCGTCGGCCCCCGAGTCGGAGCGGATTAGCCGGGAGGAGCTTTATGTCGAGGTATCCGAAAGCATTGGGGTGACACGGGTTTTCGTCGCAATGACCGTGCTTTCGGCGATTGTGGCGGCGGTGGGGCTGATGCGTGACGACGTGGCCGTGATCATCGGCGCCATGGTGATCGCCCCACTGCTAGGCCCGAACGTGGCGATGGCCCTGGCCACCACGCTGGGAGACATGCACCTGTTGCGAGGAGCCCTAAGAACCAATGCTGTCGGAATCTCAACCGCCTTCGCCTTTGCCCTGCTGATCGGCATGGTCTTCCAAGTCGACTCGGAAATCCCATCCATTGAAGCGCGGACCGAACTGCGGGTTGGCGACATACTTCTGGCACTAGCGGCGGGAGCAGCCGGAACGCTCGCCTTCACCCGCGGTCTGCCTGGCGCCGTGATCGGCGTCATGGTGGCCGTGGCGCTCATGCCACCGCTCGTTGCTTGCGGTCTCCTGCTGGGCGCGGGGAAATTTCCCCTTGCCCTCGGTGCCTTTCTCTTGACCGGCGCCAATGTGATCTGCGTCAACTTGGCGGGGATTCTGACTTTTCTGCTTCAAGGGGTCCGGCCCCGCAATTGGCTGGAGGTGGAACGGGCCAAGCAGTCCACCCGAGCGGCCGTGATCATTTGGGTTCTGTTGCTGGCGGCCCTGCTGCTGATCCTCTGGTTCAATCAGACTCAGGTCCTGTGATCGCCCAAGGGGCCACCGGTCAACCGGGGGCTCGAGCCAGCAAGTCGTTGATGCCACCGGTCAGGATCTCATCGACTTGCGGCGCGCACCACGCGACACCAACGGCGTAGCCTCCCTGCGGATAAGCCTCCGCTGTCGGAATGTACCAGGGCCCCCCATCGCCATAGGCCGCGCAGGCCACGAACCGCTGGTCCGCGGTCTGCTGGGCCCGCAACTGGTATTCCACGAAACACTCCGCCGGCAAATGCAGCATGGAAATCCGATTCAAGTGCAAAGCGCTCAGCGTGATCGGGATCTTCTGCTGATAGCGGCGGAGCCACGAAACGGTGAACGATGGGCGATTCCGATTGACGACCGATTGGTCGGGGTCCTCGATCTGCCGCATGATCTCGGCTTCATTCCAATGAGCCTGCGGTGGAGGCAGGATGTCGTGTGTCGCCCAGCCGATGGAATCAATCGGATCAGGCCGCAGTTCGGCCTCGGAACGGACGATGGCATCATAAATTCGACCGGTCAACACGGGACGCATTTCCTTCGAACCATCGTTGTATTTGCCGGCGCCGATGTTACCTCCGCAACCGTTGAAGTAGAGGTGCATGCAGTCGGGTTCGTCCTCCTGACGTTGTCGTCGAGCCAGTCCACAAAAGTCAGCACTGACTCGGCCGTCACCGTAATAGCTCATGGGATGGCAGGCATAGTAATGGCAGGCCACCACCTTCTTGTCGCCGTGATAGAGTGCCACCGTCTTTAAATAGGGGTCGATGACTCCCTCCGGCAATCGATGATGCTCCGGATCCCGCGAGGCACTCCCGCGCTGGGAAATGACCCGGCCATCCGGACCAAGAATGCGGCGATTCCCCGCCACTTTCTCGACTTTCGCTTCCCCTTCCGCCACGTGGGTGACCGGCCTGGCACGCTTCAGGGCCTCAGTGACCGCCTCGCGGCCCGCGTCGAGACACCGCTGAAAGAAGTCCTTTTCGATGATGTGCGGCAAAGTCTTCTGGGCCGCGACAATCTCCTCGGCCTCCAAGCAGGCGAACGGAGCATTGTGAGGATGAACGCAGTGCACCGCGACTCGGTCCATCGTCGTGTCAGCCGCTTCGGCCAGTGCCTTGCGCCAAGCAATGTGGGCCTCGTTCAGCAGTCCCGTCCAGTCCACGACACAGACCACGATCGGCTTGCCGGCGCCGAGCAGCACAAAGCCGACGGCATCGAGCGGATCGTCGTAGGCCTCCACGGGACGAATCCAACCACCACAGAGGGAATGCCCCAAGGGGGGCGTGGCATCGAAGCGAAACGGGGCCACATGCAGATTGCCGGGATGACCGGACTCTTCACCAGCCTTGGCCAATGGAGAAAGCCACGCCCCCCCCAGTGCACCAGCACCAACCACTCCCGCCGTCGTTTCCAGAAAGTGCCGACGATCAATCTGTGTCATTCCCGCGAATCCTTGTCAAAGCCCGTTCGAGCCCAAAATGCCTATTGCCGACGCGATGCCGATGCGAGTTCAAGACTATCAGCCCAGGAATGACTGGGCAATCAAATCGGGTCGAGTTTCTCCGTAGGCGAATGTCCTGCCGGTTTCCAAGTTGTGGAAGGTGACTCGAGCCGGACTGAACAGCATCGGATCAATGCGGTAGAAGTCGTATTCATAATGCCGGAATATCTCCCCAAAAGGTCGCCCAAAGTCCTTGGATGCCGAACTTGGGGTTTTGGAACCCAGCTCGAGAATGGCATCGTCCTCCCCTCGAACCCAGAGTGTTACTTCGGCACCATAGAGGATGGCGTCATTGGTTCGTCCGATTCCGGCCATGTCATTTTTTCCCACGGGTGGAAGTGGCGCCATCCCCCAGGCACTAACAATGTCCCCCAGATTGAACTGAAGTTCATGTAGCTTATGGAGGGCGGTTTCCACCGACCGAGCCACCACCTGCAGGTTGCCGGCCAGGCTGGCGGTCGGCGCGACAGCCAACGTCAACTTCGCCGGCTCGACGCCGCACTTCGCGGCCAGCTGCTCGCAAAGGTCTCCCGGAGGTATCGCTC
>JBJHCD010000195.1:0-8538 GCA_050485845.1 Pirellulaceae bacterium
GAGTCCACCCAGCCCGACAAGTGGTGGTGGGGATCGCGGGCTCATGGCCCCCATCCCGACCATCGGCTCGCGGGCGAGCCGACCACTCGATACGGGTCGGACAGTATCGCAAAGAGTGGCCTGGGATCCTAGGGGTGGTTGATCGTCCTAGAGTGATAACGGCTGGATCGACACGGTTTCCAACTGCCGACGATTCGCTTCCAGTGCCGACCGTTCTTGCTCGAGCGACAGCAGTTCGTACCGGACATTGCGCTGTCGAGGCGTATAGCCCAGCTCTTCAATCGCCGAGCGGATCTGGTCCAGCGTCAAATAGTGAACCGTCCCCGCCTCGGCCACGACGTTTTCCTCGATCATCAAGCTCCCCATGTCGTTCGCCCCGAACAACAATGCCAACTGGCCGATTCGAAGGCCCTGTGTCACCCAACTCGACTGAATATTGGGAATATTGTCCAGATAGAGCCGAGAGACAGCCTGCGTCTTCAGATACTCGAACGCTCCCTTGGGCGGAATGTGTGCCATGTCCGTATGATCGGGCTGAAACGTCCAGCAAATGAAAGCCGTGAATCCACCCGTTTCATCCTGAAGCTGCCTCACTCGCTCCAGGTGCTCGATCCGCTCAGCCAAAGTCTCGACATGCCCGAACATCATGGTCGCCGTGCTGACTCCCCCCAGCTCGTGCCACACCCGCATCACGTTCAGCCAGTCGTCGGTCATTACCTTGCCCCGAGTGATCTCGCCGCGAACTCGATCCACCAAGATCTCGGCTCCCCCTCCCGGTATGCTTCCCAGCCCCGCGTCACGGAGCCGCTCCAGAACCACCCGAATCGGCAGCTTGCTGACCTTCGTAAAGTGGTACAGTTCGGGGGGACTAAAGCCATGAATGTTCACATTCGGAAAATGACTCTTCAGGTCCTGCAACAGCTCTTCATACCACTCGAGTTTGAAATCGGGATGCAGGCCACCCTGCATCAGAATCTGATCCCCACCCAGGGCAACCGTCTCCTCGACCTTCTTCAGCAATTCCTCGCGAGGAACGACATAACCTTCGTCACTCTTCGGCCCGCGATAGAAGGCACAAAAATCGCACACCGCCGTGCAAATATTCGTGTAGTTGATATTCCGGTCGATGTTGTAAGTCCGAATCGGCTCGGGGTGCAGCCGCCGAGTCACCTCGTCCGCGGCACGTCCGATCGCCGTCAGATCATGCGACTCCAATAACCGCAATCCATCCTCGGGCGAAAGTCGCTCACCCGCGATGGCTCGAGCCAGAATGCCTTGGACGCTGGAGGATTCAGGGGAGTTCATCAGTCGGAGTTCACTCAGGTCGGAGGGGGAAGGATTTCAGACGCGGCGTCCTGGTTGACCAGGGAAAGCAAGTCATCCAGGAAGACGTTCGCCGGGGCCAAGCCGAGTCGGACAGCATGTTGCTGGAAGAGTCGCAACGCTTGCCGTTCGCGCGGACCCAGGAAGAAATGTAGGTGGTCTCGAAAATAGGTCAGACACAACTCGGGAGAAAGTCCCAAGGGAGGACCTTCCAGATTCGCGATTCCAGGCAGATGGGCCAGTCCTTGATCTCGCGAGGATTCCAAGGCAGCGGCCAAGTCGCGATCCTCAAAGCCGGGCCGAGCGGTCCACATGGCGAAGACAAACGGCAGTTCCGACCAGCGGCACCACTCATCCCCCAAGTCCCACACGAATTCGAAGGACTCCTCCGGGGCATGCATCGCTCGGTCACCGATCAACAGCACCGCGTCGGCGGAACTATGTTGCAAACTGTCTCCGATCGCAAGTCGCTCCAGCCGGGGTGTGATTCCGAAACGTTCGCTCAGCAGAATCCGAGTTAGGGCGGCACTGGTCCGCGAACCCTCATCCAAGGCCAACGTGCGAATCTCCTCGCCCGGCCGACGGCTGAATAGCTTCACGCTGAAGACCGGACCGCGGCAGCCAATGCAGGCGTTGGAAAGGATCCGGTAACCAGGGTGCTGAAGAGCCTCGATCGACGGGATCAACGCCACGTCCAGCCGCCCCGAAGCCAGCGAGTCGGCCAGGCGACTCGGAAGATCAAACGACAATTGAATCGAGTCGGCCCATTCGGGGAGAAAGGCGACGAGCGGCTTCGTGTTCAAATAGGAAACCGCTCCCACTCGAATTCGCCCACGTCGTTCCCGACGTCCAGAGTTGCTCGGTTGATGGATTGATGCCATGAGTTGACCGTCCGTCTTTCCGCTGCGGATCGCACACGTCCCGCCACGCGGGATGAACCGCGAAATCCACGGCTGAAATAACCGCCCGACCATCACGGCAAGCGATCACCCGTGAAGCAGAAGGAGCCAATCGGAACCTTGAAGCTCGGCTAGAACTGATGCCCCTTCTGAGGACCATCCTGCGTCAAGGTGAGAATCTCGGGCCCCTCCTCGGTCATGAGGATCGTATGTTCGAACTGGGCGGAAAGTTTGCCATCTCGAGTTCGAACTGTCCAGCCATCGCGTGAGTCGAGAACCGTGTCGGCCGCCCCGACATTGATCATCGGCTCGATCGTGAAACACATTCCCGGCAGTAGCCGCTCACGGCGAGCCTCCCGGTTCGGGTAATGAAAGATGGAGGGATCCTGATGAAAACGGCGACCAAGGCCATGCCCGACATACTCCCGGACGACGGAAAAGCCGCGTCGAGTGGCCTCGGCCACAATCGCTTCGCCTATTTCCGAAACGCGACTTTCCGGACCGATTGCGTCGATCGCCAAATAGAGACAATCAAAGGAACACTGCGTCACCGCTCGAGCCTCATCGGAAACCTCCCCGATCAGAAAGGTTTCGGACTGGTCTCCATGCCAGCCATGAACCACCGATGTCACATCGATGTTGACGATGTCCCCCTCGCGCAAGACCGTGTCGCTGGGGATCCCATGACAAATCACTTCGTTGATGCTCGTGCAGCAGCTTTTCGGGTACCCCAAATAATTCAGCGTGGCGGGGCGGTGACCGTGATCTCGCGTGTACTGTTCCACCAACCGGTCAATTTCACCCGTGGTGATTCCGGGCCGAAGTTGGGCTCGAACGTGGTCGAGCAACTGGGCGTTGAACCGCCCCGCCACCCGCATCGACTCGCGGTCCTGTTCATTGAGCTGGAGTGACTTGCGTTTGTTTTGCAGCATGGACGTGGGTCCGTGGAGGGTTGAAAAAAGTCGCGGGACCCCAGCATGAGGGGGGGCAAGTCCGCGAGGTGGTGTGCTCGATCTTCCGATAGCGTCCCAGCGGGGGCTCTTCGACCGCCGAAGTATACCAGTTCATGCCTCGGGAGTGTAGCTGAGCTTTCGAGGGAATACGGCAAAAAGGGGGGGAGCACGGTCGATTGTCACTGTTGCGGGATCGAGCTAGAATCGGCCGCTTGGTTGGGACCGCGGCGAACCCACAAAAAGAGGAGACACCGAACCCTCTTTTGTGACCATCCGCGACTCGCTTCAAGGCAGACGAATACCCGAGTTCCCTCACTCACCGCTCGCTCAAGAAACACCATGCCTCGTTACAACCCCGCGGAAATCGAACCGAAGTGGCAAACCTATTGGGAGGCGAATCGGACCTTCGCAACCCCCGAAATGCCTGGTTCGGAGAAACTCTATGTGCTGGACATGTTTCCCTACCCGAGCGGTGACGCGCTCCCTGTCGGCCAGCCAGAGCGGTACACCGCAACGGATCTCGTCTGTCGTTTCGCGCGGCTGCGGGGGAAGACCTTGCTGCCTCCGATGGGGTTCGCTGCCGACGGCTTGCCGGCCGAAGAGCATGCGATTCGGACCAACACCCCTCCTCGGGAATCGACCGAACGGAATATTGCCAATTTCCGTCGCCAGCTCAAGATGCTCGGCTTCAGTTACGACTGGGACCGCGAAATTGCCACCACCGACGTTCCCTATTTCCGCTGGACTCAGTGGATCTTCACCTTGCTGTTCGATACCTGGTACGACTCGGACCAGCAGCGGGGTCGGCCGATCGAGGAACTGCCGATTCCGGACGAAATTCGTCGGCAGGGAGACGAGGCGGTCCGTGATTATCAAGACGACCATCGATTGGCCTATCAAAGCGACGCGTTGGTCAATTGGTGTCCGGCCCTGGGGACGGTGTTGGCCAACGAGGAGGTTCAGGATGGAGTGAGTGAGCGAGGGGGGCATCCGGTCCAGAGGATTCCCCTTCGGCAATGGATGCTGCGGATCACGGCTTACGGCGATCGGCTGGAGCGCGACCTGGAGCAATTGGACTGGTCCGAGAGTGTCAAGAAGCTGCAGCGAGAGTGGATTGGTCGCAGTTTGGGAGCGGAAGTCGACTTCTACATCGGCTCGCCAGAGAGTTATGACACGTGGAAGTCGGGCCGAGCGAAGGGGGGATATCCTCGACGGCCCGGCGAGGATGTCGTGAGGATTTACACCACGCGCCCCGACACGCTCTTCGGCGCAACCTACATGGTGTTGGCACCCGAGCATCCGCTGGTGGAGCGACTGACGACCGATGAGCATCGCGACGCCGTGACGCAGTACCAGCAGCAAGTAGCCGCGAAAAGCGACCGCGAACGGACCGATTTGACTCGGCGAAAAACCGGTGTCTTCACCGGGGGTTACGCTCGGAACCCGGTGAATGGGGCCGAGATACCCGTCTGGATCGCGGACTACGTGTTGGCGAGTTACGGGACGGGAGCGATCATGGCCGTTCCGGCTCATGACGATCGAGACTTCGAGTTTGCCAAGCAATTTCAGCTCCCCATCATCGCGGTGGTGGAATCCGCCGAGCAGGATGAGGAGCAGCGGGCCCAGGTTCGGCGGGGCGACGCCTGTTTCGTGGGACAGGGGGTAGCCATTCAAAGCGGCCCGTATGACGGCTTGGCAACCGAGACGTTCAAGGCACGGATCGCGGAGGATCTCCAGCGGGACGGTGTGGGGCGGCAGGCGGTCAACTACAAGCTCCGAGATTGGCTCTTCAGCCGACAGCGGTTTTGGGGCGAACCCTTCCCCGTGCTGCATGAATTGGATGCCCAGGGCAAACGAACGGGACGAGTCCGCTGTGTTCCCGACGATCAACTTCCGGTTGATTTGCCGGAACTGGCGGATTACAAGCCGCATGGAAAGCCGGAGCCTCCCTTGGCGAAGGCTCCGGACGATTGGCTCTATCCGGTGATTGACGGTCGGCGATACCAGCGGGAAACCAATACGATGCCCCAGTGGGCCGGTTCGTGCTGGTACTATCTCCGCTTCATTGATCCCCGAAACGACCAGGCCTTTGTCGATCCCGAGAAAGAGCGGGCCTGGATGCCCGTCGACCTGTACGTCGGTGGGGCCGAGCATGCCGTGCTTCACCTGCTCTATTCCCGCTTCTGGCACAAGGTCCTGTATGACCGGGGCCATGTATCGACGCCGGAGCCCTTTCAGAGGCTGGTGAACCAGGGGATGATCCTGGGAGACATCGAATACACCGGATATCAGACGGAAGAGGGAGAATGGATCAGTCGTTCGGAAGTTGATTTCGACGAGGACAAACAACCGAGGGTTCGGGGAACCAATCGGGCGTTGCGGGAAGTGATGGTCGATCCCGAACAGGTGGAGAAAAAAGGGGATGCGATCGTCCTGACGGAGCATCCCGAGGTACGCGTGGAGAGCCGAGCGTACAAGATGTCCAAGAGCCGAGGCAACGTCGTCAATCCGGATGAGGTCGTGCGGGATTACGGCGCCGATTCGCTCCGCCTTTATGAAATGTTCATGGGGCCGCTGGAGGCGACCAAGCCCTGGAGCATGCGGGGTGTGAATGGTGTCCGAAATTTCCTCGATCGGGCCTGGCGGATGATCGTCGATGACCGCAGCGACGCATGCCAATTGTGCGCGGCGGTACAGAAGGTTCCGATGAATGACGAGCAGACCCGCTGGCTCCACCGGACAATCAAGGCCGTCACGAACGATACGGAACGTTTGAGTTTCAACACCGCCCTTGCTCGGATGATGGAATTTGTCAATTACTTCACCAAGCAGTCGGTCCGTCCCTGGGAAGCGATGGAAGGGTTCGTGCTCTTGATCGCCCCCTATGCTCCCCACTTTGCCGAGGAACTCTGGAATCTGCTCGGCCATGCCGATACATTGGCCTACGAGAAGTGGCCGGCGTTTGACGAGCAGTTGACGATCGAGCAGAAAATCGAGGTGCCGGTTCAGGTCAACGGCAAGGTTCGCACGAAGATTTCCGTTCCGCCGGGATCCAGCGTGGACCAACTGCTGCTGGTCGCCCGCGGCGAGCCGCGGGTCGGTGAACTCTTAGCGGGCAAGCAGATCGTCAAGGAGATCGCCATCCCGGATCGCATGGTGAACTTTGTCGTTCGATAGGTCGGAGAACTTGAACGATTTGATGACACTCGGCGGAAGGAAAGCATACGATGCGTAATGTCATCGCGTTGGTATTGGGCGGTGGTCGCGGCACTCGGCTTTTTCCCCTTACCAAGTACCGCGCGAAGCCGGCGGTACCGATTGCGGGAAAGTATCGCCTGATCGACATTCCGCTTTCCAATTGCCTACACAGTGGGATCAATCGCATCTATGTGCTGACGCAGTTCATGTCGGTCAGCCTGCACCGTCATATCCGCCAAGCCTATCGATTCGACCGATTCGATGGAGGCTTTGTCGAAATCCTGGCAGCTCAACAGACGATGGAAGAGACGGACTGGTATCAAGGGACCGCCGACGCGGTTCGCAAGCAATTGCGATACGTCCAGCAAGGCGACGTCGACTATGTCCTGATCCTGTCGGGAGACCAGCTGTATCGGATGGACTACGAAAAGCTGCTGGAAGCTCATCAAAAATCGGGAGCCGACGTCAGCATCGCGGGAATCCCGGTCCGGGAGGATCAGGCCGGCGCCTTGGGAATCATCCGCTGTGACGATGCTGGTCGCGTGGTCGGATTCCTGGAGAAGCCGCAAACCCGCGAGGAGGTCGATCTGGTCCGGACCGACCCGTCATGGCTCAACCGGCAGGGCATTGAGAGCCAGGGTCGCGACTGCCTTGCCAACATGGGAATCTATGTCTTCAATCGCTCCACGCTGGTCGATGTCTTGGAAAAGACCCCCTACCACGATTTCAGCAAGGAAGTCTTTCCAGCCTCCATTCGCAGTCGCGTCGTCCGCATGCATCTGTTCGACGACTACTGGGAGGACATCGGCACGATTCGAGCCTACTACGAGGCGAATCTCGAGTTGACATCGGCTCAGCCCCGATTCGACTTTTCCACCGATGATGCGCCGATTTACACGCGAGCCCGTTCGCTTCCTCCCAGCTTGATGGAAGGCGCCACCGTCCGAAGCAGCCTGATCGCCGACGGATGCGTCATTGGACGGGGAGCTGTCATTGAAGACAGTGTCATCGGACTCCGCTGCCGTATCGGCGAGAACGCGGTCATTCGCCACTCCGTTCTGCTCGGTTGTGACCAGTACGAATCGGACGAGGAACGAGCCGATAACGAGCAACAGGGAAGAACCAATCTGGGGATTGGTGCTCACACGCGAATTGAAGGAGCCATCGTCGACAAGAATTGCCGTATTGGCAGTCACGTGCGAATCACGAAACAGACCGGAATCGACCATACGGAAGATGCCGACGACTGCATCATTCGCGACGGCATTCCAATCGTGGTCAAGGGAGCCACGCTGCCGGATCAGTGGAGTTGGGAATCGCAGCAGCCCTCGAAGCGGACTTCCGAGGTAACTCGATCAGGAGCCCCGGAATGAAGGGCCCCTATGAACGACTGAAGTATGACTTTCGCCGGGTGTTCGAGTGTCCGGTTTGCCATCGCCGAGTTCGCGTGCCTGGGAGTGTCACTTTCATGCACTGTTCTTGCGACCGTGGGGCCAAGACCGCGGGGGAGCAACGCCCTATCATGAAACTGATCGAAGATGGGCCGCGGCGAACCGACGGCGAGGTGTCCAAGGCCCGCTCGCGGTGGCCGGTCAGTGACAACACCTCTGAAGCTTGAAGACACCCCGGTCATCGCACGAGCGATAGGTTGCTCGAAATTCCGACTCGGTTGCCGTGGCCTCGTAGGTGAATGTCCCAAACAATCGTCCCAGATACGACTGCCCCTGCAAATGGACCACGCCGTCCTGCTGATCCACCACGCGGAGGACGACCGTGTAGCGAAAGGGAAGAATGCGAAAGAATCGGCCCCGAAAGTTCACTCGGTAGTCCCCCGTGCTCAGCGGACAAAACTCGGCAAACAGCGGGCCTCGATGCCCGGTGGTGCAGCTATACCAACTTCCCGACCAATGACCGGCCAAGGAAACAGCCTGGGGAATTCCAGCACTCCCATCTTCGGCCACTTGAACGGTTACTCCATCTTCCGGCAATTCGGCTCGGGTCGGCTGGTGGGAGGGAAGTTCCGTCTGCCGAGCCCAAAGTGAGGGTCCGTTCAAGATCATTCCCGCCAGGATGACCGCCATGACCAACCGACAGGTGTTTCGTCGGATACCGATTGGTTGGGGATGGTTGGCTGAATTGGTGTTCATGGATGTCTCACTCCCGAA